>CALIAG010000143.1 GCA_938041325.1 uncultured Saprospiraceae bacterium
TTTCCGGCGAAAGTGCTAACTCATTTGTTGAAACCGCATCATTGATATCTAAGTTCAATACGACTGGCAAATGATCAGACATATGATAAAGCGATCTTAGTATTTCAAAAGGGACATTATCCACTGTGGTACAATCAATCAAATCTTGGTTGTAGCAAGTTCCATTATTCCCCAGTGCCTTGTAACTTTCTGGTTGGTAAACAAATTTAGCGTTTGGATTCATCAATTGTTCAGACAACAAAATAAAATCAAATCGATCATCCATTCCTCCTCCAGAACCATCACTCAAACTTGACAGTCGCGTCGATTGCGTATAAATTTCTGTATTGGAAAAATTTGAATTTCCCCAACCTGGCATATCAATCGGATCATGTAAGGTATTCGTTCCATTTATGCTAAGCAAAAATTGATAAGCTGGCTCTCCGCCATTATAGACATTAAAATCTCCAGCGACAAGGACATTGCTTTCTGGTGGCAAAAGTGAAATATGGCTCTTCAGCACTGCAGCCATAGAAAGTCTCAATTGCTCGTTGGCCGAACCCTGCGATGATTTTAAATGCGTGACATAAGCATGCAACAAGTCCGTTGATGGCGTTCCATCTTCGTTCAATATCCGCAACTCAAAATAATTGACATCTCGATAAGGCGTCTCAATGACCTCTTCACTAACCAATTCAAAAACCGTTTCATTAAAAATCAGATTCTGTTCTAATCGCCAAGAGTTTGCAGGATTCGAAACTTGAGGGACATATGTTCCAGCTTTGTAATTGCCAAAAAGTGCATTGAGTTCTTCTTCAATATCTAGCAAACCTTGTTCACTTTTCAACTCTTGCACCAGCAACAAATCTGGTTCGTAATATTCCAGTATATCACTTAAGGTATCAATTCTATTGACCATGTTTCCTTGTGGATAGATCAAGAGGTTGTAGCTCATGATTTTTATTTCGCTTTGGGCGAAAATGGAGCTTGTGTAAAGTAGTGATAAAAAGAGGAGTAAGAATTTATTCATGGGTTGTTTTAGTTCGTGGTTGGGGGAAATTGGTCCAAGGTAATATCTAATTTTATATTTTCACCTTCACAGTCAAATTACTTATCGGTTCAAAATCCATTAAAAAGTAGGAAGTATCATGTAGGTAATAATTGACAGAATCGGATAGTTTGTTGATATTTGTAAATCCTAGTTTAAGTCTTGTTCCAAGGACTACATTGATATTATCTGGAAAACGAAAATTTAAATTTATGCTTGGCCCTATTGCGTAAAATTGTTTTCTATTGTTGATTAGAACTTCATTTGGTAGAGGGTAATCCGTTAAAAATTCCCCCGAATGAGCTGAGTTTTCATAAATCAAATTCAGTTGATAACTAAAGAAAAACAATCTCTCCTCACTTTTGACATATTCCACTCCTATAAATAATTCATTGCCTTTTATTGTAGTTATCTCATGGGAATACCCTACTCCACGGCTTACCTTTTTTGGCAATCTTCGAATCCCAAATTTATAATTCCAATGACTAGATTTTTTAAATCCAACAGCTACTCCACTTACGAACGAAGTACCATACTTGTATGCAAAATCTTTGTGCAAACCAAAGTTGTTTCCAACTCTTAACACATTGAATTCTACGGAAAATTTGCTTTCAGATTGAGAATGGCCAGACCAAGCATAAGCTGTCAATAGCAATAGAATTAAAACTTTCTTTTTCATATATTTATATTCAATACCGCCAACGTTTGCGCATGTGACGTGTTAGTAAAACTATAATTTCTACATCCATTCATTCACTATTTCAAATTTAAAAACGTTATTGCTTTGTTCGAAAACTCCATTTCGTCATCAGTTTTTAAACTAATTTCAAACTCATGAAAATCTTGTTGAAATTCACAATCTTCAAGAAATTCATCTGTGAAATGTATTTCTACTTGACCAAAGAAACTTTCCTCTTCATACATGAATACAGGCATTATATTTTCCATTAAAAAATTTGTTCCTGCACTTATAACTTCTCCTTTAAAGCGAAAAGATTTATTGGATTTCAGTTCAATTGATTCTGGTATTATTGAATTTAAATAATAGTACCCGCAACTGAATGCATTAGCTGAATTTATGATTCCAGAGGATAAAGAGTTATCAGCATATTGGACATCCAAATCCAACAGGAGTCTAAATTCTCCATTCATTGTATCTCTATTATCATTATTGAGCGGCGATACCATTAATGTTCCATCTCCAATTATTTTTAAGTCATATTCACAACAGCCATGCATTATCACTGAAACCAATAAAATACTTAAATAGAAAGTAGTTCCTTTTTTTAGGCGTCCCATTTTTATCAATTTTACTTTTTTACTAAATATTGCAATTCAAATTCATATGCAATATTTTCTTTCTTGTTAGTGTTAAACGGCTTCCATCTATAACGGAGCCGCAGTCCTTAGAAAGTGCGTTGGCTTAAACTGCTCCACTATCCACCTATTGTTTGTTAACCAATGGCTTTTTGATTCTTCATCAAAGTTTTTATACTCTTCGAATTGATTTTTAGTCATTAGCTTCTTCAAGCTTAATTCTCAAGTTAATCTAAAAATACATTCTAAAGATAAAAAATAGCAGCCAATCCTTAGCCATCTCAGCCCCCAACAAAAAAAGCGAACGCATCAACACCAAGTCAACGCATTCGCTTTTAAGTTTTGTGGAGAATACCGGATTCGAACCGGTGGCCTCTTGACTGCCAGTCAAACGCTCTAGCCAACTGAGCTAATCCCCCATTTAATATTCTGCAAATCTACATTTTAGTTTCCAAACAAAAAATAGTTCTTGGGAATAAAACTAAATCTTGGGCTAAGCTTGTTTTCAAAGGAATTAGAGAAGGACGATTTAACGCAATTGAACCCTGTCTGACACCAGCCAGGCACATTAGGAACAGTAGAACACAGAAGAAGAGGAGATCTTCTAACGTAGTAGAAGGGCTTCCGTTTTCTTGAACCATATAAGTCAAATAAGTTCATTGAAGTCGATCGACCGCGCTTTAACTTACATGCTCTTATATTCCTCGTATGTTTACAAAATAATAAATAATAGGGAAAATCGATACATTGTGATCTGATGTATCGAGCCGTTTAGGAAAACAGATTGTATAATAAGTAAGATTTAAATCTATACACAATTTAAGAAATAGTCCTAAATGGTTTCTCTTAGAGTCTGAACAGTATTGAAGGAAACGAGACGGTTATCCTGAATCAATTACGAGAAAAGACGAGGGGAGTTCCGATCCATCTTATAGTTAATTTAAAAAGAAAATAAGATGTTAAAAAAGCAGATTAAGAAGTATTCAAAGTATGGTGTTGGAATCGATATGAGTAAAGATTGGATCCAGGCCTGTATCAGTGCAATGCCCCTAGAAGGAGGGATTAAAATATTAAAAGTGAAAAAATTTAAGAACTGTCCTTCTGGTCATAATGCTTTCAAAAATTGGATAGAGAAAAATCGAAAAGACAAATCTCTATCTTATCAAATAGTGATGGAGGTTACAGGAGTTTATCACGAGAAGCTTTTGTATTATCTATATGATGCCGGTTTAAATGTTAGTCTTGAAGTCCCAAGCAGAGTGAAAAAATATTTGGAATTTATTGGACAAAAGTCAAAAAATGATAAGCTGGACGGTATAGGAATAGCAACGTTGGCTTGTGAGCGAAAATTAAAAGCTTGGAAACCTGCAAGTAAACATATTCGTGAATTAAGAACAGCATTAAGACATCGTAAGTCATTGATTCAGAGTAAGAATCAGTTCAAGAATCAACTTCATGCAATTCGTACAAGTAAGAATTATTCAGATGAAGCAGAGAAGTCTTTAAAAGAAACAATCAAGTTTTTGAAAGCTCAGATTATTAAAATTGAAACGGAGTCGATTGCATTAGCAAAAAGAGACAATGAGCTAATGGAGAAAGTAAATTTAATCGCTAATTCAGTAAAAGGCTTAGGTTTAATTAGCGTATTGACTACTGTTGCAGAAACCAATGGCTTTGAAAATTTTAATTCTTCAAAACAATTGCAAAGTTATGCAGGATATGATATCGTAGAGTCGAGTAGTGGAAAACGAGAAGGAAAAACCAGAATATCGAAAAAAGGAAACACTCATTTACGAACAGGAATGTATATGCCAGCTTTATCAATTATCAGATCTAAAGTCGATCCATTTTATAGTTTGTATGATCGACTTTTGAAAAGAAATGGAGGAATTAAAAAGAAAGCATTAGTAGCCGTTCAAAGAAAGTTATTGGTCTTAATTTATACGCTTTGGAAAAAGAATGAAGCTTTTGATATAAGCTACTATCATGCTAGTGTGGATGAAAATAAAATGGCTTCTCTTTAAATAAGTGGTAGCACCGAACTTAGTCCGGTACTACAGAGGATAGATTACTTTTGCAAGTATCTTCCTAGGCTGTAAATATAATATTTTTGGTAAATATTCTTGGAAAAGAACACAGTATCTTAAATGGTGAATCTCTTTCCGTTTTTTATTATCACGTTATTTTTTTTTACGCGAAAAAACATCCTTCTGTGTCCTTCTTCTTTTTCTCACGATACTAGAACTTCAGTGACCTCCTGTGCCCCTTCTGTGGTTCAAAAAAATCACGTCCACATGCAAAACAAACCAATAAATTTTTCTATATAAATTACGAACTCCTACCCTTCTCGCGTAAAAATATAATTGATCCCGTCATTCCCACGCCCATGGTAATTGCCGTTTTCAAAATGGAGAATCTGAATGGCAAACGAAGTCCAATTACCAGCCATGGTTGCTTGAACAGAAAGAACATTATTGAAAAAGGACCAGGTTCCTTGGAAGGGAAAATTGATGACTAATTTCTGTGTGCCTGAAATTGAACCGTTTGGATAAATTTGCATTCGCATGGTATTGGGAATCATGGAACGTACTTGAATTGACCAATTGCCGATTGGATTAAATGCTTCATTTTGAAGAGCTGCATAATGTTGCGTTTGATTCACCGCTTGTTGATTGGATGCGTAGGCATTTTGTGGAAAAGTGTCTTGAGTTGGCTGCTGATATTGACCTTCTTTCGCTTTCCGCTTTTCTTCTCCTTTTCTTTTTTTAGCATAATGGAGCATTTGCTCGCAGTCTTTCACCCATTCTTTTTGGCCAAGTTTATTAAACAAGTCTCTTGAATTCTTTAGGTAGTAAATATCTATTTTTGCTAAATCACTTGTTGCCAACAGATATTGAGCTTGCGCCAAACAAAAGGTTTCATTCTCATTTTGAGGGTCAGCAATTTCAGTGATTTCCAATAATAGCATTTCTTCATCTTCCGTATCATCCGGAGTCAGTACAATCAACAGCTTTGCCATTTCCAATAAAATCTCTACATTCCTTGGCTCGATATTTTTGGCTTGAACCAATGCCGAATACGCATTGTTCATTATCGTCAATTGCTTTTGTTCGTCCTCTTCTCGCAATGCCTTTTTATGCAAAATAATTCCTTTCTTCAATAAAAGCTCTGCTCTCGTAAACTCAACATCAGCAACAGATAAACGATCTGCTTCACCAGTTACATCAATAAGTTCATCTATGGTATTATTGTCTTCCAATCCTGCTGTTGATGATCCACTTTGCAGTCCACCAGAATCATTGAACGACCCAGAGGAATGCACATTCTTCAGCTGAATAGCATCTTTGTAATCTCTGATATTCGCATTCATGACCACAGTGTTGTCTCTTACAGCTACTACATCATGCTGGGGTTCCGTTGGTTTGCGGAGTAAGTCTACAACTTTCGCAATTTCGTCAACCACTTTAAAATAAGCATCGTCTACAGTAAACCAGTGATTGCTTTTGATCGGATAAGTCTCGGAAGGAACTACTTTAAGCTTATATAAAGAGCTGTGAGACCATTGTACTTTTCTTAGGAAAACGGGTATTATAACGGCAAAATCATTTTCATTATGATGGCGATCCAATGCTTGTTGCATTATATTCGTACACAATTCAGAATGGAAAAAGTCGGCAGAAATCAAAAGCATGATAATTTGAGCAGATCTTAAATTATCCTTTATCTCTTCTGATTTTACATCTCCGCCTAAAATTGAACTTTGGTCCCAAATCTCAATAACGCCCCCTGAATTCATAGGTGCTAAGTGCTTTTTAAGCTCCTCCTTACAGGCCTGATCTTCTTTGTGAGTCGAGCAACCGATGAATACTTTCAATCTTTTGTTTCCTTGAGGCATAGTTTGAATTTTATAAAGTAAATGGTCAAAAATCAGATTCAATCCTTATTTTATTTGATCAATTACTTATATTCAAATTTAACAAAATATGACTTATATTTACTACTTCTATTTCATTTTTATCGAGAAGCCACCAAAACTCCAAATACTATGAAAAATTCTGCCTTCGGACTACTTCTTTTCCTTCTATTTATAATCTCTAGTTGTAAAACAACACAAGTTCCTCTTGTTCCTCAAGATGATGGAATCATTGAATTTAATTTGCTCGCTATAAACGATGTCTACGAAATTGCTGCCTTGGAAAATGGCAAAGTGGGTGGGATGTCTCGTGTAGCAACCCTAAAGAAGCAATTGATTGAACAAAACAAAAATACGCTTTTAGTGCATGCAGGCGATTTCTTAAATCCTTCTCTCATAGGCAATATGAAAATTGCCGGTGAAAAAGTAAAAGGAAAACAGATGGTGGATGCAATGAATGCAGCAAAAGTCGATTTGGTGGTTTTTGGAAACCATGAATTTGATATCAAAGAAAATGAATTATTACAACGATTAAAAGAATCCGAGTTTACATGGATTGGTACAAATGTAAAACATGTTCAGGATGGAAAAGCTTCTCCCTTTTTGCACAATAAAAACGGTCAAATGATTCCTTGTCCTGAAACTTATATTTGGAAAATATCAGACAAGGATGGCACGACGCTCACCGTTGGATTCTTTGGGGCGACCATTGATACCAACAAAAAGGATTATGTAGTCTATGAAGATTGGACCGTTGCGGCAAAACGAGCAATAGCTTTTCTTCAACCTCAATGCGATATTTTAATTGGACTAACGCATTTAGATGCAGTGGATGATTTAAAATTGGCAAAAGAATTGGGAAGTGACATTCCACTTTTCATCGGAGGCCATGATCACCACAATATGATTTTAAAGTCGGGCAATACGATTGTTGCAAAAGCTGATGCCAATGCAAAGTCAGCATATACCCACACCGTAACTTTTAACAAATCCACTAAAAAACCTGTTCTTGTTTCTGGCCTTGTCCACTTAAATGAAAGTATTGCCTCAGACCCAACCGTTGAATCTGTTGTCGATTCTTGGGTAAAAAAACAAGATGCTAATTTCCAAGAATTAGGCTTTGATCCCAATGAAGTATTGGCGGAAGTCGATGTGCCTTTGGATGGCAAGGAAAGCAGTATTCGTCATTCTCAAACCAACTTCGGTAATCTTATCGCCAAAGCGATGTCCTATGCCAATGGCAACAAGAATGATTGTGCTATTCTCAATGCAGGCTCTATAAGAGTTGACGACGAACTGGCTGGGTATGTGACACAGTTTGACATTTTGCGATCCGTACCTTTTGGCGGCAAAGTTTTAGAAGTAGAAATGAAAGGGGAATTGCTTAAGCAATTGTTAGAAAATTCTACTACCCGAAAAGGAAATGGAGCTTTCTTACAAATGGATAATATTTCTAAAAAAGAAGAAAACTGGCAGGTAAAAAATACGAATTTAGAAGTTGATAAAACGTATTCTGTGGCCATTAATGACTTTTTGCTTGCTGGATATGATTATCCTTTTTTCACAAAAGACAATCCTTCTATTGTAAAAGTTTCAAGTCCCGATGAAAATGATACTGCGGATTTAAGGAATGACATCAGAATGGCTATTATCAGTTACTTGAAATCACTTTAAAAATAGAGATGCAATTGGTAAATCTTAATGGAGACATTCTTCCTATCAACCAAGCTGCTATTCCGATTAGCAATAGAGGCTTTAAATATGGAGATGGCTTTTTTGAAAGCATTAGAATGGTTGATGGAAAAATGCCCTTGTGGGAGTTGCATCTATCAAGGCTGTTCGAAACCATGGACTTCCTGGAATTCGAAAAACCCAAATCGTTTGATGCAGCTTTTTTGAAAAACGAAGTGGTTAAATTGACTGGTAAAACTTTCAACAATCGCGTAAGAATTACCATAACAAGAGCAGAAGCTGGTTTGTATACGCCGCAAAGTAATCATT
>CALIAG010000144.1 GCA_938041325.1 uncultured Saprospiraceae bacterium
CGTTCGTCATACCTCAGTTTTTCTAAATCAATATAATCTCTTATTATTTTCACTTCATTATTAATCGGTACAGAATCAGTATCACATTCATAGATCATATACCGCATCAATTTGGACAATTTCAAAACTGCTTCCGGCGTCAATTCAGACTTTCGGCGAGCCAATCCATAAATATTATTTAAGGTATTGAATAAGAAATGGGGATTGGTTTGAGCACGCAAAAAATTCAATTCTGATTCCAGTTTTTCTTGAACCAATAACAATTCCTTCTCTTTTTGCGCATAGCGCAATCTGATCAATTTGATGGCCACAGCGATTCCTGCAATGGCATAGATATCCAGAAAAGCCCACAACAATCTCCATAAGGCAAATTGATTTTCCCAACTTGTTTTACTATAAACAATTGGATAAATCACACCGGCGACCATGACTCGATACAAAAAAAGAGAACTTACTATAAACAATCCTAATTCCACAAAGAATCGGGTATCCTTTCTATACTGTTGAAATCGAGGGATGAAATAGTAAAACAAAACGTAAACCACCAATATGATCAATGGAGTGATCAGCATCTGTGATTCAAGGCCTGTCCAAAAACGCAGAAAAAAGGGTTTGTCCCGAAATGGTTGACCAAACATTTCAGCTTGTAGGTAAGATTCAGAAAGCATATATGCCAACCAAAAACCAATATGAAGTAAAACCCTTCTAGACATCATATAAAACTGCAAAAATTAATGGAAAAATTTCTTTCTGATCTATCAACAGTCTTTTGAAAATGACCAATACCCATCTTTAATATACGAATGATTTTGCAAGTCATTTTGAAAAGATCAAAAGTATCATTTTCTTTTATTAGATTTGTTTGTCTGAGAAAACTTATATCATCCTAAATCCTCCCCGTTTTGAACCTCAATAAAATAGCCGCTAGTCTACTCATTTTTTTAGCAATGATCGCTTTGCTGATTCTCGGCAAAGATCTGATTATTCCTTTTGTTCTTGCTTTATTCATCTGGTTTTTAATCAAAGAACTAAGAAATACGCTTAGAAAAATCCCTTTTGTTAGAAACAGTTTACCGACCTGGCTACAAACAGGAGTCAGTACGCTGGTTATGTTTTTAGCGCTTGGTGCGATTGTCAACCTAGTGATGAATAATATACAAACGCTGAGCAATTCCTTGCCCTTATATGAGAAAAACATTGTTCATATCACCAAGCATATCAATGATTTGCTCAATATTGATCTGGCAACGCGTGTTTCAGACTTTGTTACCAATTACAATTTTACAGAGTTGCTTCAACAGGTGTTCAGTTCTTTGACGGGGATTTTCAGCAATGCCTTTCTGATCATTCTCTACGTAATTTTCATGTTGTTTGAAGAAACCTTATTTAGTAAAAAAATATATGCGATCTATTCTACTGAAGGTCAAAAAGTTCATGCTCAGCATCTAATCGCCAAAATCAATTCTTCCATTAGCCAGTACTTTTCATTGAAAACAGTGTTGAGTATTTTAACTGGAGTTTTGAGTTTTATTGCATTACATTTCATTGGTTTGGACGCCGCTCTTTTTTGGGCTTTTATTATATTTCTATTGAATTATATCCCGACCATTGGTTCATTGATTGCCACCGTTTTTCCTACGGTATTTGCATTATTGCAATTCGGTGAAGTGAGTCCGGCTCTCTTGGTTTTGGGAGTTGTTGGTTTCATACAATTGTTGGTGGGTAATTTTCTTGAGCCTAAAGTCATGGGCAATTCCTTAAACATGAGCTCTCTTATCGTTTTGGTCGCTTTGTCTTTTTGGGGCGCATTATGGGGCGTCACAGGGATGGTGCTTAGTGTACCTATTACTGTCATGCTCATTATCATTTTTGCAGAATTTGATAATACCAAAGCGATTGCAATATTGTTGTCGGAAAATGGGGAGGTGTGAATTTCTTCGAAATTGGGATTCTTTAAAATAGGCTAATATTCAAGAGTTGACGCATAAGTTATTTGTTCCTTCTTTCCATACGCTTACTGGTTAGGACTTTTCACTTATTGTTTGTAGTTTTCCGCATGTTTGGTCCGCAACAAAAAAGCGAAAAATTATTTGCTGTTGTGAAAGCACTTTATGTTTTGCTTTTCGCTACACTCCCCTTCTCTCTTGCTATTGATATGGGCCTGCATCAGGTAAACCTACCGTCGGAGTTGATCATTGTTCTTCTTTTGCCTATTCTTGGATTTTATTTCTTCAAAACCAAAGTCTCTTTTCAAGAGCATTTGAAGAATCCGATTGTGATAAGTTCACTGCTATATATAGCTTGGATGTGGATCACCGTTGCCTTTTCTAGCAATTTTTTAGCCAGTGCAAAATATTCCTTGGTCAATCTTGCGCATTATCTCGTCTTCTTTTTAGGTCCTATTTTCTTATTAAAAAAAGATCCCCGATTATTTCCTCAATTGATTTTAGGGTACAGCGTTTCTTTTGCTTTGATCTTCTTTTACATCTGGTACAATCACAGCGGCTATGAATTTAGCATTCCAACATCAGTATTGGTCGGCAAGCCGTTTTATTCTGACCATGCTTTGTATGGAACTTGCGCTTCTTTACTTCTAGGTATTTTCTTTTTTGACAATTTTAACGAAGAAAGAAAATTTTATCTGAGTAAAAATATAAAACAGATAAGTATATTACTTGCTATTCTTTTCGCAATTGGAATCTTTCTATCTTTTAGCAGAGCGGTGTGGTTGAGTTGCAGCCTTTCCATGGTATTTATTTTAATGACTTGGTGGTTTAAAGTCAGATTCCGTCATTGGCTTATGGTTTTAGTCTTGGGAATTGCTACTGTATTTTTATTCCAAAAATCAATTTTCAATTCAGCAGCAATCGACCATTCTACCACCTCAAAAAAGACGACAGGCATTCTGGAAGAATTCCGTTCAATAACTGATTTAAAAACGAATGCTTCCAATATGGAAAGGCTAAATCGTTACAGATGTGCTTTGCGAATGTTCAAAGATCGGCCCTTACTTGGATTTGGTCCGGGTACTTTTCAGTCCGCTTACTTGCCCTATCAAATCAAGGAAGAAATGACCTATTTGTCCGTGACAGAAGACAAGCGACACCTTCAAGGACGGGGAGGTAGTGTGCACTCAGAGTATTTGGAAGCCTTGTCCGAAATGGGCATCTTAGGATTTATCTTTTTTGTTGTTTTAATGATGAGTTCACTTCGTGTTGCACTTCAACTCTTGCAAGATCGATCTTCCACTGATTATTGGTTGGTCCTAGGAATATTATTTGGACTATTTGCCTATTTGATTCACGGCCTATTTAATAACTTTTTACACCAGGATAAATTTTCCTGCCTCTTTTGGTTATTGTTGGCATGGCTTAGTTTTAAGAGAGACGGTTAGACGGTAGACAGTTAGACGGTTAGATGGTTAGACGATAGAGGGTTAGACGGTCTAGAAGTCTTATTGTCTAGAAGTCTACCGTCTAACCGTCTAGAAGTCTACCGTCTAACACTCTAGAAGTCTAAAAACCTCCATTTGCTCCTGGATTCATCGCTTTATTTATCCAATCTTGAAATTGCTTTTTCTTTGCTTCATCAAAACGCGTTAGGTTGACTTGATTGAGTGCTCTTTCATATTCTTCCAATTGGTAAAGTGCAAAAGCAAGGTTAAAACGGCCTTCATCAAACTTAGGATTGATATTTATGGCTTTTGCATATAAGGGCAAAGCCTCTTCATATTGCTCTAGTTGAATCAATGAAGTCGCATAATTATTAAGTACATTAAAATTAAAAGGATTGTCTTTCATCGCATGTTCGAAATGAATTTTGGCATTTTCAAAGTCTTCCTCATAATAATAACTAATTCCTTCAAACCATTTGAGTGGAGCGCCGGCATTATTGATTGTGTAAAATTTCGAATGCCCTTTTCGTGCCAATTCCCTAATGCTTTTCCAATCTTCTTTTTCCTGCGCTTGGGTAATTTTATTGGCATAACTCCCGCCAACTATTCGAAAATATCCGATTGGCAGATTGATCAAAAGAATAAGACCTGCTCCAATCATCAAGCCTTTCAGTACATTGACAGGATAAGTCTTGTCGGTCTTTCTTTTACCTTTTGCAATAATAATAGCAAAGACCAAAGCCAGAAAAGTTAGGTGTTCTATGCGTTCTTTTGGAAAATCAAACATTGAAATCGCTATGTAGCCCAATAGAATCAAAAGTAATACTAAATATTGTTCTCTGCCTTTTGGTCCGGACTTTTTCATTCCACGAATGGCTTCCCCTATTCCTATCAAAAATAGGCTTATAAAAGTAAGAAAACCGAAAATGCCTGTTTCCGCCCATACTTCCATAAAGTCATTGTGCGCTCTTGTAAATACGACATCTTGTTCTTGGAGTCGATACGCTCCTTGAATCCCTTTACCCGGGAAATGTATCTTCCAATTTCCTGTACCACATCCCAATAATGTCCGATCCTTTATCAATTCTTTTGTTTTTACCCAAATGAATAGACGTTCCATAGAAGATTCATTCTTAAAGGAAAAAGAGTCTTCGAAACCGGTTTTCCAAGAGGCTTCAGTTGGTGAGAGTTTGTAAGAAACAATAAATAAAATCAATGTTCCAAACACAAGAGGCAAGCCACGGAAATAAAATAGCTTTCGGATTAAATCATTTGAATTGGCCTTGTAAACCAACAATGGAATAAATAAAATCAATACCGCTAAAAGTGTCGCTCTAGATCTCAGAACTAGAAGAAATAATATTAAAATCGATATCAAAAGAATGTCTTTCCTGTCTATACCCTTCCTCAGACCAAAAAACAAATGAAGTCCTACAAGTAAAAAAAGGAAAGAAGAAATCAGGTTTTTGTGTCCTGAGGTACCGATCAGGGTATAAATATTATTTCCATTGAGTACATCAATCCCTCCAAATCTTAAAAACTGGAAGGCCAAAACACAAAGTATTGTTATGGATAGAATAATAGTTAATTTCCTGACAAATGGGTAAAATAATTTGTAATTTGAAATAAGTATTCGAAATATGAAGTAACTTATCCCAAACAAGGCGTACTTCTGCGTGTTGAATATGGCCTCTGAAAAATTGAGTGCCCAAGATATCGAAACTAAGTTTATTGCATAAAAGAGTAAAAACGCACCCTCCATGATGTGGAATGTGACAGGCTTTACCTTTGATATTAGTATGAACAAACCAAAAAGACAGCAAATGCTTAGAAAAAGAAATCTAGGAGAAAGGAAAGGATCCGCTAAAGCAGGCATCATGATCAAAGGGCACACCAAAAGTGTTGCTCCTAAAAAAGTTTTTATTTTCAACTCCCTTGCCATCTTCACCTTCCTAATTTTGTTTACCTTTAATTTTCAAGAGCGCATTTTTTAAAGAGGTTATTGAATTGAACTCCAAAAATAAATATCCAGAAAATTTAGATCCTTTGAGTAATGAAATACTTGAAGCAATATTGTATTTCGAAATTTTCTCTTACCCTTTGACCTTAGAAGAAATAGTCAAACTTTCCAATAGTAAATCTGCTTCCGTTAAAGATATAAAAGCTGCTGTTAATTCTTTAACTCAAAATAACTATTTATATAAAATCGAAAACTTCTATGCTTCCCAAGATCGAAACGAATGGGTGGAGCAACGGAAAGAAAATAATCTGCGCGCAGTAAAATATTTAGAAAAGGCACAGCAAATGAGTCGTTTAATCAATAAATTTCCATTTGTCAGAGCAGTTTTTGTTTCTGGATCCTTGTCTAAAGATGTCATGGCAAAGAAAGGAGATATCGATTATTTTATTATTACAAAGCCTGGCCGTTTATGGGTCTCAAGAGGGCTTCTTATTTTGTATAAAAAACTTTTCCTTTTTAATTCTCATGAATATTTCTGCATCAATTATTTAGTAGATGAGGATCATTTAGAGATCGAAGAAAAAAATAGATTCACAGCAACAGAGATCATTACTATTTTACCGATGTTAGGTCAAAGTTATTATCACGAATTCTTAGCGAAAAACGATTGGGTTAAAGAATACTATCCCAACTATCCTAAAAGGTCAACTGTTGACATTCCACTTGCTTCTCAATCTTCTATAAAAGGGTTTATTGAAAAAATACTAAACGGCAGACTAGGTGAAGGTTTAGATCGATTTTTTATGAAAAAATTTATTGGATTTTGGAAACGAAAATTCAAAGACATTGATACCAACAGATATGCGATTGCTTTAAAATCGAAGCGAAATGTCAGTAAGCATCATCCTCAAGATTTTCAACTAAAAGTAATGAAAACTTATAAAGAGATTTGTTCTAAATTTGAACAAAGAAATGGCATTAAGCTACAAGCAAAAAGTTCATTAATATTGAATGAAAAACAATGAGTAAAGTTTTACTAGCAAATACTTACTTCTATCGCTTTGACGCCAAACAATGGGCAGATCAAAAGCCTTATCCGCCGTATGGCACCATCTACGCAGCAGCTTTGCTTCGACAGGAAAAATATGAGGTTCAGTTTTTTGATACCAATCTGAGGGAGTCCCCGGATGAAATAATACCTCTTCTGGAGGAACAAGCGGATTACCTTGTCTTATATGATGATGGGTTCAACTACTTAAGTAAAATGTGCTTAACCGCCATGCGGGATGCTGCTTTTAGAATGATCCAATTGGCAAAAACAAAAGTCAAAAAGATATTGATTTGCAGCTCTGATTCAAGTGATCATTATGAAAAATATTTAGAGGCCGGAGCGGACTATGTGATGCTTGGAGAAGGTGAATTGACTTTAAAGGAATTGCTTTTTAATTTGGAACAAAACGAGGAAGCTATTCCAACGATGTTAGGAATCGCTTTTAATGATGGTAAAAATATTGTTAAAAATACAAGAAGACCTATTTTAAAAGATCTGGACATTTTACCTACTCCTGCTTGGGACCTTATCGATATCGAAAGTTACAAATCGATTTGGGTAAACAGCCATGGCTACTTTTCTTTGAATATTGCGACTACAAGAGGTTGTCCGTATAAATGCAATTGGTGTGCAAAGCCAATTTATGGAAACCGATACAATAGCCGAAGTCCTAAAAGAGTAGCAGAAGAAATGGAAATGATGGTGAAGGAATTTGGCGCCCAGCACTTTTGGGTTTGTGATGATATTTTCGGATTAAAACCCGGTTGGGTTCAGTCCTTTAGAGATGAGGTACAATCCCGAAATTTAAACTTAAAATATAAAATCCAATCGCGTGCAGATCTTCTTTTAAAAGAAGACAATATTGAGGCGCTCGCACAATCTGGTTTGGATACGGTCTGGATAGGTGCGGAAAGTGGCTCTCAAAAAATATTGGATGCCATGGACAAAGGGACTAAAGTAGAACAAATTCATGAAGCTACTCGACTACTAAAAAAGAAAGGAGTAAAAGTTGGATTCTTTCTTCAATTCGGATACCTGGATGAAACCAAAGAAGATATCCAATCGACCATACAAATGCTTTTGGAATTAATGCCTGATGACATCGGGATTTCTGTTTCTTATCCACTTCCCGGAACTGGTTTTTATGAAAAAGTAAAAGACCAACTGAAGGTAAAACAAAACTGGACAGATTCAGATGACTTAGCAATGATGTACAAGGCGAATTTTTCTGCCGCGTTTTACAAGCGACTACATCGTTTAGTTCATAAGTTATTCAGAAAAAAACAAGGTCTTCAAAAGCTAAAATCATTACTTAACACTCCTTCTGAAATAAATAAGAAAAGCCTCAGATCTGTCCTTGCAACTTTGTATTATATCCCTGCTGCAGAAGTTGATCGCTTCCGATTGCGTCAACTGGAATCTCAAGAATAGAATATATTCTTATGAAGAAACAAGCCTTTGACGAAGTTGCCAACTCTTACGATGATATTTTCAGCCATTCAGCTGTTGGCAAATTACAGATAAATCGTGTTTACCATTTTTTAAAAAAACTACTGGATCAAAAAAAGAAATTATCCATTCTAGAATTGAATTGCGGGACCGGTCGAGATGCAATCTGGCTCGCTCAACAAGGCCACAAAGTATTGGCTACTGACATTTCTACGGGGATGGTAGAGACTGCTATTCATCGAGTAGAAGAAGAAAATTTAAGCGGATCGATCAGTGTTCAACAATGTTCTATTCAGCATATTTCTCAAATAGAAGGAAAACAAAAATTTGATTTAGTCTTCAGCAACTTTGGTGGACTCAATTGCTTGGATGAATATAACTTGAGGTCCAGTGCTTCGGCGATTGATTTTTTGTTAAAGCCCGGAGGTCATTTCGTAGCGGTTATTATGGGAACCTTTTGCTTTTGGGAAAGCTTTTATTTTTTAGCGAAGCTAGCTCCTAAAAAAGCATTCCGCCGATGGAATAAAGAAGGAATTGAAGCCTCTCTTGGCAATGGCCAATCTATAAAAACTTGGTATTATTCTCCCAAACAGTTTTATAGCTTTTACAAGGACTATTTTAAATTTACGGAAGTACAACCTATAGGCATTGGTATTCCACCTTCCTATTTAGATCAAGCTTTTATTAATAAAAAACGGATATTAAAAGTACTTTTGTCCTTTGAAAAAATGATGGAAAATAAGCCTCTGGCAGCACGCAGTTCTGATCATTATCTTTTATGTATGACAAAACAGTCTGACTAGTTAAAAAACAGTATCTTGAAACCTTAATAATTGCTATTCGATATAATGAAAATTGTTCTTACCCACGCTTACTACATGCAAGAAGATGAGAAGGAAAAAGGGATAAACAAACCCTACCCTCCTCTTGGCTTGTTATACCTCAGTGCCTGGCTAGAACAAGCAGGATATGACAATTCTATTTTTGACAGTACTTTTTCCAGTTCGACCGAACACCAAGATTATCTACGAGAAGAAGAGCCTGATGTAATTGCGATTTACACCAATTTAATGACAAAAATCGAAGTCGTAAAATTGGTACAATTCATCCGAAGTCAAGCGAATCTAAAAAATGCTTTAATTGTCATAGGAGGCCCGGATGTTACTCACAATATTGAGAATTATCTGGGTATAGGTTCTGATGTAATTGTTATAGGAGAAGGAGAACAAACGCTATTGGAATTAGTAGAAGCAACTGAAAAAGGACTTCGTCCTCACTTTGGCCATATTCACGGCTTAGCTTATAAAGATGAAGATGGGAATATCATCCGTACTCAAAAGCGGGGCCACCTTAAGGCTGTAGATGAATTGCCAGTCCCCAATCGCAAAAAAATCGATTTACATCAATATTTAAATACTTGGAAAACACACCATTCAAGATCTTCAATTTCTGTTTCGACACAAAGAGGTTGTCCTTATACTTGTCGATGGTGCAGTACGGCCGTTTACGGGCAGTCCTATCGCAGGCGCAGTCCTGAGAAAGTGGTAGAAGAATTAATTGAATTAAAAACTACTTATAGTCCTGATCAGGTCTGGTTTGTTGATGATGTCTTTACAGTAAGTCATAAATGGTTGCAAAAATTTCGAGATGAAATGGTTGCCCAAAAAGTTGATCTTGAATTCGAATGTATCACACGGGCAGAGCGTTTGAACAACGAAGTGTTGGGGATGTTAAAAGACGCGGGTTGTTTTCGCGTATGGATTGGAGCTGAAAGTGGTTCTCAAAAAATATTGGATGCGATGGATCGTCGGGTTGATGCGACTCAAGTTCAAAGCATGATCATGGCTGCTCAAAAACACGGTATGGAAGCGGGTACTTTCATTATGCTCGGCTATCCCGGAGAAACGGAGGAAGACATCGTAGAGACTTTGAATCACTTGCGCAAGGCAAATCCTAATTTGTTTACCATCACCATTGCCTACCCGATTAAAGGAACTGGATTATACAACGAGATTGATGCGAAGCGGTTGAAAGAACTGGACTGGACTAAAAGTACAGATCGAGACATTGATTTCCAAAGAACTTATTGTAGAAAATATTATGACTATGCCGTTCGGTGGGTGGTCAATGGATTGAATATTCATAAAGCCAAAAGTAACGGTCAAGGTATGCGGTTTAGTGTTTTCAAAATGAGAATCAAATTTTTCCTTTCCCGCATATTCATGTTTTGGTACAAAACTTTCGGAAAAAAACAAAAACCAATTGGAGTTTCTAAAAACCTATCCCAACAACAATCAAGTTTATTACCTGACGCCTGAGTTACCCAACTTTGAAGATTTTTACTTAAAAGTTCGAGAACTGGAAGGACGTGTATACACCGATGATTTTGTCGTCAACTTGCCTTATGTTCCTCCCGGACATGAGCAGAAAAAAGAATGGATAATCCGGCAAAAAACGACACAAAATTTCTTGAATTATTATAAGAAATTAGACTTACAAAATGTTTTGGATTTGGGATGTGGCAATGGTTGGTTTTCTTCCATGCTTGTAACCAATAACACTGCAGAGATTCTTGCAATGGATGTAAACAAAGCCGAATTAGAACAGGCTGCAAGATTGAATCAAAACAAAAATCTGAACTATGTTTATGCAGACCTTTTCCATCCTGATTTACCTTCCATGCAATTTGATTTGATTGTTTTAAATAGCTGTGCGCAATACTTTCCAGATTCAAAATTATTGATTCAAAGATTAATGAAAATGCTTTCTAAAAATGGGACCATTCATTTCCTAGATAGTCCAGTATATGAGCAATCTGAATTGGCTGCAGCCAAAGCACGAACGGTTCAATATTATGAGGCCAAAGGTGTCCCACAAATGGCCGCGCATTATCACCATCTTTGCTGGAAAGATTTTACTTCTTTTAATACGGAGATTTTATATGATCCAAGAGGAACTTGGACTCGGTTAAAACGAAAGTTTGACAGAAGCATTTCTCCTTTTCCATGGTTGAAATTTTCGAAGAAAAAGACCAACCAATAATGAAGCATATATTATTCATCACACCAGGTTTTGCGGCCAATGAAAGGGATAGCCAATGTATTCCACCTTTGCAGTTATTGGCCAAAAAACTCAATGATGAACAAGACATTCAAGTAAGCATCGTCTCCTTGCATTATCCTTACACCAATGAAAATTATATTTGGAATGGCATAAGTGTCTATTCTTCTTTTAGAAAAGCGCCATTAAAAAAAGTCAGAGTTTTAAATCAAGCTCGAAAATGGATTGGTATTATTCATAAAAAGAATCCAATCGATATTATCCATAGTTTTTGGTTAACAGATTCGGCATTGATAGGACAAGTTTTAAGCAAGAAGTTAGGGCTTCCGCATTTAATCACCCTTATGGGGCAAGATGCAAGACCTTCGAACAAGTACCTTCGTTTTTTTGATTTAAAAAATTGCTATTGTGTTACTTTAAGCAATTACCATCAAAAACAATTGATTCAAACTTCTGGAGTAAAGGCCAAGTGGCTAATTCCTTGGGGCTTGGACAAGAATGATCTAAAACCTGCTCAAAGAAAGGAATACGATATCATCGGAGTTGGGAATTTAATAAAACTGAAAGATTACAGCCTTTTCATTCAATTAATCCATCGACTTAAAGAAGTTAAACCGGATCTAAAAGCTTTGATTATTGGAGGTGGAGAAGAGGAATCTACCTTGAAGGAACAAATTAAATCTTTAGGTCTTCAAGAGCAAATTCAACTTCTTGGTACAATTCCTCGAACAGAAGTGCTCGATTATTTGAGTAAAGGAAAAATATTTCTACATACTTCTGAGTATGAATCTTTTGGGTATGTTTTTCTGGAAGCACTTGCAGCGGGTATGCACATCGTTTCAAAGCCTGTAGGCATTGCTGAAACGGATACAAACTGGGCAGTTGAAACTACTGAAGAAGGCCTTTATTCTGCCTTAGAAAACAAATTATTGCTAGAAGCAATTACATCATCATTCATTAAAAACAGTATTGAAAATACGGTCAAGGCTTATTTGAAGGTATATGGTGAATTATAAGAATAGAAGATTTGCTGACAGTCTAAAATCAAAATCGAAAGATCTTTTAGGAAAACAACAAAAATCTTGATCAAAAAGATTAAAACATTAATAGCAATAAACAAACAGAATATTTGTAAAAATTCAAGTGGCTAAACCATACATTTTTCTGTGACACGGAAACAGCAGCTTATGTTCTGAATATTCCAAATTTAGCCGCTTCAGAATTTCCATTCTCCAAAAAACAGTATTATTTTACGATTATCATGAAAACAAAAGGTAAGGTCATATTATTCAACCCCAGAAGTGCAAATTCAAAG
>CALIAG010000145.1 GCA_938041325.1 uncultured Saprospiraceae bacterium
GTGTTTCTTTGCTATCGGCATCTGTGATGGTTCCCGTGACTTTAAAATTTTGAGCAGAAAGATTTGAAGAGAACAAGAGCACTCCGCAAAATAAGAGTAGAGTTCGAATCATTTTATTTGAGTTTTGCTAGTGGATGGCAAAGGTAAGAGCATAAAAAATTAACAGCGAAAATCAAGCAAGTGAGTTCCGCTGTTAATTTTTAGCTAAAAGATTTATTCAACTATCAATTTTTGAATAGAAAGTTTTTCACCTTCAAATTGAATAGCAACATTGTATAAGCCAGGTAAAATCTGATTCAATTCTACCGTTGTATTTTGAATACCGCTTGCTTTTGAAGTCATGACAGTTTGTCCCAACATGTTTGTAAGCGTAATCAATTCGATATTTTCACTTGAAGTAATTGTCAACTGACTTGTAGCATTTGGATTTGGATACATGTTGAATGCAACCTGATTCAAATCTTTGGTAGAAACCGCATCTGCACAAACACATTCGTGATTTCCGACACCGCTAAAATCATTTTTAAAAGAGATTTCCCAGTCAGCATAAGCGAGTGTATCACCAAGAGCTGCATAGACTCCCCCGTTACCACCTGCAATATCAAAGCCTCTAGAAATAGATTTATCACGTGTAATCCATTGACCGTTTGAAGTTGCCCAAGAGTCTCCTGGATCTTCCCCAATCACACCAACCACATCAATCACATTAGAACCATCCAATGCTACTTCAGTTCCGCTGATTAAAACGACAGCATCATTTCCATTGAAATACATTGAATTATTGATGTCATAAACAGGGCATAAAAATGCATCTGCTTTGCCTTGCAAATCCAAGAATTCTCTGTATACAGATCCATAAAGGTGCAAACCTTCATCATTGTATTGAACAGCATAGATGGTATCACCCATATCATTCAACACTGGTTCCCCAGTAACTTGATCCGTCAATACGTCATACAATTGGTAACCATTCCAAACTGGAGTTTCAAAACCAGATCCTAAAGAATCTCTTTTGTCTAAAACTACTGTATAAGTTCCGTATGGTTGAATCATATCAGCAGGCAATTGAATCCCTTCAAAAAGGTTAGGAGCTGCATCTCCGTTGCTGAATCGTCCTACAGAATAAGCAGACAAATCAATGGCTGCATCAGTTGGGTTATAAATTTCGAGAGCACGGTTATTTCCATATCCTTCTACATAACCAGAAAAGAAAATTTCGCTGCATTGAGCATTAATGCCAATGGCAAAGAAAAGAACAGAAACTGTTAGTAATAGTTTTTGCATATTGAATAATATTTATTGGTTAAAAGATTTAGTTTCAGAAACATTTGTTTTAGTTGGTTTTTAATCGCTTTGCTTAAGTGTTAGACAAAGGACTAATAACGATGTTTCAAGTATTCAGGACAGGCTATAAATTCCATACAAAATTAGCATAAAAAAGTCCTTTTTTTAAGCATATCCATATTAAATTTGATGCAACTGTCGTATCGGTTTCGAATATTGACCTTATTTTGTCCTAATCTTTGAAAATCAGTAGTTTATAAATTTGGTTTAGCACCAAATATTTTATGCTAAAAGGGTCAAAAATCCCAATTTTTAATACGGAATTAATAATTACTCAACATTCTCTACATATATCTGCATTTTCAATTAATTTTCAGACTTAATTGATTTTTCTTTTTATTCGTGATTTTTATTGCCAAATTTTAAAGGCGATTAATCAATTAAAAACTCAAATCGGGTCATCAAATGGTACTTTTACTCCCTTTTTCTGATTGTTTCTATTTTAATAAAACAGAGACCAACAGTGAAATGTAGTATCTATGCAGTGGAAACAGTCGATTGAAAGTAAATTTACATTCTGATTCCATTCGAATTTTTAAACATGCTCAAAAAAACTATTGCTGTTGCTTCAAAATAAACAACCACTAGAACTTAATCCGGATTTTAAATATGCCTTGGATGAATTGGAAAAAGGGGCCGATATGTTCATCACTGGACGAGCCGGGACTGGTAAGTCAACTTTATTAAAACTTTTTAAAAATACAACCCGCAAAAATACGGTTGTTGTCGCTCCAACAGGAATTGCAGCATTGAATGTAGCTGGTCAAACGATTCATTCTTTTTTTGGTTTTCCACCAAAACCGCTTTCGAAGGAAGACATTAAGAGAAGAAAGTATAGAAAGTTGTTTGAGAAATTGGAAATCTTGATCGTGGATGAAATATCAATGGTCCGTGCAGATTTATTGGACAACATGGATTACTTCCTTAGGATCAATAGAGATATTGACGAACCTTTTGGTGGTGTTCAAGTTGTATTTTTTGGAGATTTATTTCAACTTCCTCCTGTAGTTTCTACCAAAGAAGAAATGCAATTGTTCAACACGGTTTACGAAAGTCAATATTTCTTTTCTGCTCATGTTTTTCACCAAGGGTATGAATTGAGCAATTTGGAATTGCGCAAAACCTATCGACAAGAATCAAGGCATTTCATTCGTTTGTTGGATGGAATTCGAGTCAACCAAATGGACTACGATGATTTAGAAGACCTGAATATTCGGCATATTGAAAATTTTGATAGTGAGGATTCTTATATCACCCTTTCTGCCAGAAACGCAACAGTGAATAAGATCAATGCGGAAAAATTGATGCAGTTAAAAAATGAGTCCAAGTACTATCGTGGTGCTGTCACTGGGAATTTCAAACCAAACCTCTACCCCACTGACATGGATATGAATTTAAAGCTAGGGGCTCAAGTGATGTTTATAAAAAATGATCCTCAAAAACAATATGTCAATGGGACTATTGGAAAAATAATTCGAATGGAAAGAGATTACATTCGAGTGGAGATCATGGACCAAAAAGGGGATATAAAACACATCGATGTCAAACAGGTCGACTGGGAGATTACGAAATACAAAATGGATTTGGCCAACCAAGATAAAATTGAAACAGAAGTGGTTGGCACCTTTAGACACTTCCCGCTTAAACTGGCTTGGGCAATCACCATTCATAAATCACAAGGAAAAACTTTTGACCGCATCATCATAGATATGGGCCGTGGGGCTTTCGAGCATGGACAAACTTATGTTGCACTGAGTCGTTGTCGTACGCTTGAAGGAATTGTTTTAAGGCAAAAAATTACACCTCGAGATATTATGGTGGACCCTAGAATTGTGGAGTATTATGAGACTTATTTTTAGGGGATTTTTTTTTGGAACTCATATCCGATTAGAAACTCATCCCCAGCCCTTCTCTTGGAAAGAGAAGGGAGTAGTATATTCTTTGGGATGGAGTCTTAATTTCAAATTGCACAGATTTTTTACCAGAATTGCACCGCAATTCACACACGTCACATACCCCTCTCGCTCGAGAGAGGGGACATCGCTTGCGATCGGGGTGAGTTAGAATACCCCGGCAAATTGCCGGAGTATTCTTAGCGTTCTATTATCAATCTAAAAAAACCATAGTTTCTGTTTTTTGTTATTTTTAAAAAGTACAGTCCGCTATTAATTTCTGATAAATCCCATTCTAATAATTCTTGTCTGACTTGCTCTTCTTCTATTTTCAAAACACTCTGCCCGTTGGCTGCAACAAGCTCTAAAGTCAGATCTGTAGATTCTTCAAATCTTAAGTTGATAAAAACTTTATCAGCAGTTGGATTCGGAAATATTTCTAGACCCAACTCGCTTGCTTTGTTTTGTTCTTCCGTAGACAATAGGATGTCAAAGCAGGTATTCAGTTCACATAGATTTTGGTCGATAATGGTTACACAAGTCTCCCCCATTCCTAAGTTTGCTGTACTTGAAGAATTGGCTCCATTGTCCCAACTAAAATCATACGGTGGCAAACCTCCATTGACTTGCGTAATGATGTATCCATTCTGAGCATCCAAAGCAGATACCCCTCCGGTTTGAGAAGTAACTTCCAATACTTCTGGTTCTTTAATTTCAAAATCCAAAGTTTGTGAAGCTTGACAGTTATCGGTAATAACCAAGGAATATTCACCAGCTATTAAGTCATCCCGAACAAGGCTTGTGTCTCCATCGTTCCACAATATTGTATAAGGTTCAGCCCCCCCTTCTAGAGACAAAAGTATTGAACCTGAATTTTCACCATGACAATTCACATCTTGAATCATAGCATCTACTTGTACTGCAGAAATAGGATTCAAATCTACGTTCAGTTCATACTTTCCCTCGTTAGGGCCAAAGCCTTCTACAACGATATAGTATTCTTTATTGGGTTCTACAAAAGCAGTAAGTGCGGACATTCTATTCAATCCATTTACAGAAAAATTGCAGGGATCTAAAGCATCGTCATTGCTGAATAAAACTTCTTGGTTTTCATCCAACAAATAGACATAGGTATCAAAATCAGTTGTCGGATCACAAGTAGAAATATTGATCCCAAAATTGCAATCTGGATTTTGAAAACGATATACATTATCTGCAGATTCAAAACCAAAATTATCGGTATAACAAAAGTCTGTTACACCTGTTGCATGAAATGGAAAAGCGTTAATTTCAATAGGACTTTCAAAGTCATCACCAACCTCACTAGAGCAAGAAGTGCTAAAACTTACAGGGCCAATCCAAGTCCCATTTAAGGTATCATTACAATTGGACTGGAGGTAAACTTCATAAGTCGTAAAAGGCTGAAGGCCAGTCAGTGAATACAAAGTACTGTCTACTTCTACTTGAATCCCATTTTCGGGTTCAAAGCCTTCCTCTCTATAGCTTAAAGTAACGCTTGATGTTTGTAGTAAAAAATCCCAGGATATGATGGCCGAAGTCCCCTCGACCTCGGAAACCATCATATTACCTGGATCATAACAAGACTGGACTTGAATACATTCCACACCAGTTTGCCAGCCTTGTAAATTGCCTTCTTCATCAGAATGAAAAACAAAAGTCAAACAGCCTGATGTATCACTTGATGTAAAACTCAATCCCGTAAGATCTCCACTTCCTGACGGGACATTATTTTGATTCCAGCACCAGCCTTGCGTTGAATTCCCTGCAGGAGAAAACAACGGTGATTCGGTACTTGGACCATCGTAAATGAATAGTTCATCAAGACAAAGATTTCCTTCATTATCCAATTCGAATTGTGTGAAAGTAACCTTGACTTTTTCTTCAGTTGATGAGGGGCAAATATGTATTGTATCTTGTGTATTATTGAAATAATTTTGGTCTCCACCACTGTCTACAAAGTAGCCTCCACAAACTGGGGTTGCTGGTAAGGTTCGGAAAGTAAAAGGACCTGACCATTCACTTTCTAAAGTAGGTGGACCGATAAATGTAGCTAGCGGAAATGGTACTTCGCACAAATCATTTTGAGCTGCGCCTTCTAGTAAGTCTATTCCGCTGTATTTCCAATTGTGCTCACTAAATGCACCGTTGTTATTCCGCTGGCCATTCAATCGATAAGCCCAACCATCTTTGTATTCCCAGGGCTGACCAGTACCTGATGTGTTGGGATACCCAAAAGCATCAATTATTAAATTTCCATTAAATAACTCTACAGCATCGTCACCATTTATCAAAGCAGCTGGTGATTCAAAATCAGCAGGAATTCCAAAAAATTCTTCGAACAAAATGCTATCGGATGTCCAGTAAATATATTCGCCAGCCTCAACAGCAATGGCAGGAAAATGAAATTCTATTCCGTTGGTTCCTTCACCATTATTGGCGGATCCAATTCCAAACTGACTTAAATCTTCGATATCATAAAGCGCCAGTAATTCTACCCCTTTAGGATTTCCACCAGACAAGGGTCCATCATAAACTCCGCTGATCATCAAAGCTTCTGCTCCACATCTGTTTTTTACAAAACATTCATAATCGGTCTGTGGCAAAAGGCCATCAATTTCAATTGGCATTTTTAGTACTTCAGTTACTTGTTCGCCTGGGATACCTCCTACTTCTCGATAGGCAATAAGTCCAGGTAGATTCCCTTGCGTCCAATTCAGAACGGTCGAGCTATCTGTTCTCTGAAGGATCTCGAAATCATTGACCACATTGCAACTTTGTTCTGCTACAATATTTAGATCAAAAATGGTATGCTGCGGGTTGTCCCAAGTCGAAATGACAATGTAGTATTCAACAGCAGATTGGAGTACAATATTTTCGAGGTAAATATTATTGGTATTTACGGTATTGGAAGCAGAGCCTACACAAGTTGGATTTGAATCCGGACAAGCATCTAGAATATGAATGGCGGTAAAAAATTCTTGAATATTTTCCAAAGAAAAACTAACGGCTTGGTTTGCAGTAGGCTGATACTTCAAAACAACTTCATGGTCATTTAAATAATTATCAGAAAAACAAGGACCAGAACCGGAATAAATATTGTCAAATTCGGCTGTATTAATTTCTTGAACCGCAAAGGGTAAATCTGAAATAATGATTGGATTATTGCAATCCGTTCCTGCGGGAGGTGGATTGCCATTTTCAACAAAAATATCAAAAGAAGTAAATTGTGGTTGCGGATAAGTGGAGACGATGATGAAATACGTTTCTCCTTCAGTTAAAAAGATATCTTCCAACAAACGGGTACCTGGTAGGTTGGTCGTATGCGATGCGATACAATTCGGGGACTCATCAGGACAATCATCTATTAAGTGAATCCCGGACCAAGCAGATATGTTTTCCAAACGGATTGTAAAATAAGCATCTACTGTTGGAGTAAAGACATAAATTGCTTCATTGCCTCCGATGTAATTGTTATCACAGGGACTAAAATCGTAATCATCTCCCATCCCCTCAGTGGTTTGATTATTCAAGTTAAACGGTACTTGATCAATCGCTATGGCTTGCTCACAAGTAGAAGCAAAAAGAGGATTTAAATGCACACAAAAAATAAAACTCAAAGCCATAAAAAGTACTTTCCAGGCTTTCCGGTTGGTATGTATTGTCATAGTTAGAATGTTTAATCATAGCAATACCATGATCTATTGCTCCTGAAGTCATTGACCAGGAAACACAAATAATTTAGGGGTCTTCGCATTGTTCCTTTTGGGAAAACGGAAGAATCTCCGAGCAGTAAAGACTGAAGTATATTCAGCTCTATCTGTCAGATGCTTTTAGATCCGGTATAAAGAGTCATGGGAATAATTCAAATTCTGCAGAAAATGGTTCGAATTTGAATGTTTATAATTCTCGTGTGTGTGGAGGTGTTGGAATTCAATCCAATTTTATTAAATTAGCTATAGCAAATACTTTACCATTTTTTGTTATATTTCAAAAAAGACCGAATTATTTTATTTTTTTTCAAAAAATCTGAAGATTATGGCGAAGTCAAAACGTAAAAGACAGCTTGAATTAAAGAATCAGAAAGAGGCTCAACGCATCTTAAAAATCGTAGTTATAACCACTGTAGTACTATTGGTTTTACTATTTGTGTTTTTTATGACTTAAGCTTCGAGTGGAAACTCATAAATCATTCAGGAACTATCATCTTCCACTATATTTGAAACCCAGTCTTATTTAAATAAGTAGCTGTGTTGACTTGTGTCTGAATGAGAGATTTTGTAGAATAAACTTTTTAAGATTCCTCTAGGTAAGTCTTCAAATGGTGATAACTCCATTTGAACTAGATAATTTTTGGACGCGGAAACGGGTGATTTAATAGCGGAGTTGGCCGGTTTTTCTGGACGGTTCTGAGTAAAACTGGATAGGGATTCTTTCTTGCTTTGGGAGATGAACGTAGTGTAGGTGAAGCCTAGAGAGTCTAAACTCTGACATATAAAACAGCAAAGCCGAATAAATCAAGAGTTGGCTTTGAGGTTCATTTCATTAGGGATAAGAAGAAGAAGAGGAGGGCTTTAGTACTAAGTGTTAATACGAAAAAGAGCAGTAATCCCCTCTTGGGTTGGGTGAAC
>CALIAG010000146.1 GCA_938041325.1 uncultured Saprospiraceae bacterium
AACGATTGTTAATAGAGTTCGGATTCCGCAGTTGGGTTTGGATACTTCTTTGCTTGTCACTGATAATTTGGTTCACAATCGCTTAAACTTTAAATGGTTTGTAAATGAGGAATGGACTTTTAAAGCAGATTTAAGAAGCCGCCTATTTTTTGGTGAGTTGGTGAAAAGCACTTTGAATTATGGAGATCAAATAGATGCTGCAAACAATGATTTTTTTGACTTGTCGGTGAACATAGTGGATGCTGATGCTTTTGTGTTCAATACCACTTTGGATCGTTTGTATTTGGAATATATAAAAGGGAACTGGGAAGTGCGACTTGGTCGTCAACGAATCAACTGGGGCATCAACACGGTTTGGAATCCCAACGATGTTTTCAATGCTTTTTCGTTTACAGATTTTGATTATGAAGAAAGGCCGGGAAGTGATGCTATTCGAATTCAATATTATACTGGGGCGTCTTCGAGTCTAGAATTGGCGGTAAAAGCTTTTGATGAAAAAGAAGATGCTGTTGCAGCTTTGCTCTGGAAGTTTAATAAATCGAATTATGATTTTCAGATTCTTGCAGGATATGTAAACGAAGATCTTGCTTTGGGAGGAGGTTGGGCAGGCAATATAAAAACCGTCGGATTCAAAGGAGAGTTTACTTACTTTCAAGGCCTGCTTGATTCTGTAGACAATTCCTTTGCCGCGACTATTTCCTTGGATTACACTTTCAAAAAAGGAACCTATTTTGCATTGGGACTTTTGTACAATAGCAATGGTTCTTCGGATCAGACGATCGATCAATTGTTTTCATTTAACCTATCGGCTAAAAACCTATATCCCTATAAGTGGACTATTTTTACTCAGCTATCTCACCCTATTTCTCCTCTGCTGAATAGCGGTTTGGCAATCATTTACAGCCCTTCGAAAGCGCATGCTTTGTTTTTGAATCCAACACTTACTTATTCTATTTCTGAAAACTGGGATTTGGATTTGGTAGGGCAATTGGTGTATAATCAAGACGTTGATTTTTATAGTCCCGTTCAAGCTATTTTCTTGCGAACTAAGTTTAGTTTTTAACTCGCTTCATTTCCATTCCTCTTCCTTCCTGTTTTTTGCCAAACATATTGTAACTTTCCATAATCTAATGAGTTTATTTTATAAGGATACTTCGAGGTTCAAGGAAATCGATAGAAGTATTATGGAATATGGATAGAAGAGAAGAGTGATCTTGCTTGAAAGTTGTTTGGTTAGGAGCTTATTTACGAAGATGACATAAGCCCATCTTGGGAGGGATCCCACCCACAGCCACCGCCGCCGCCCAATTTCTGGACGCATTTTCAACAAGACATAGCAATCTTGTTTAATCTCGAATCATTTTTCGAGATTAATATTTAAAAGGAAAACAGGAAGCATTCGATCGAAGAGTCTTCTATAACAAAGACGCAGAAATTCGAAAATTCCATAAATTATTTTTAAAAGAAGGATCTTAAATAGATTAAAAAATATCGTAAGTGCTAGAAAGTCAATACATTATCAGGGTTGAAAAAAAAAATAAAAAAAATCAGTTTTCAATAAAATATTTTCTTAAAACATAAGAGATTAGTACAATGCACTCCAACAAGTTCTAAGAACCAAAATGGCGAAGAAAAAAAGCAATATAAATCCAAAAGGAAAGAAGGAGCAGGCCGTTCCAGCAAAGAATCCTATAAAGAGAAAGAAAAGCAAATTAGTTTCCGGACTTAATTTTGATAAAGGGTTCTGGTCAAAAAACGGGATTGCTGCAGCTATACTGTTTTTATTGGCCATGGCTTTATATGCTACAACGATCAATTTTGAATATGTACTGGATGATCAGATCGTTCTTACCAAAAATAATTATGTAAAAAAAGGATTGGGAGGCCTAGGAGATATTTTCGGAAAAGAAAGTATGTCTGGATATTTTGATCAACAACGGGATTTGGTTGTAGGAGCAAGATACCGACCTTTATCTATTGCAACTTTTGCTATTGAATATGAATTTTTCAAAGTTCCAAGCATTGGAGCTGATGGCAATTCGACTTATACCGGCAATTCAAAAGTCAGTCATTTTATAAACATACTTTTATATGGATTAACGGCTTTATTGCTTTTCAGAGTTTTAACAGTTTTTATAAAAGAAAAGAAAGAGCGGCCTTGGTTTTTTAGCATATCATTTTTGGCAAGCTTGTTTTTTGTACTGCATCCTATTCACAGCGAAGTCATAGCAAACGTAAAAGGAAGGGATGAAATTTTGGCATTTATTGGAGCTTTAGCAACGTTGTTCTATGCATTGAAATATGCGAAAACCAATTCGATGTTGTCTTTGGTTTTAGCTATGGTAATATTTTTTATCAGCTTGTTGGCAAAAGAAAATAGTCTAACTTTCATTGCAGTAGTTCCATTGGTTTTATACCTTTTTTCAGATACAGATTTCAATAGGATTGGAAAAATTACCGGCGCACTAACGATTACCGCTGTATTGTATCTTTTGTTGAGATACCAGGTCATTGGTTACTTCCTAAGTTCAGGAAAAGAGATCAGAGACATCATGAACAATCCTTTTTATGGGTTGGATTTTAGTGAAAAATTTGGGACGATCTTTTATACACTTGCGCTTTATATCAAACTTTTAGTTTTCCCGCATCCATTAACGCATGATTATTATCCCTTCCACATTCCTGTACTCGGCTTATTTGATTTTCGATCTTTGATAGGAATCGTGTTAAATCTTGGATTGGTTTTTATTGCATTCAAAACTTTTAAAAAAGGAAGCATTTTGTGTTTTGGAATTTTGTTTTATTTCATTACACTTTCTATTGTTTCAAATATTCCATTTACGGTGGGTACGTTTATGAATGAGCGATTCGTGTATTTCGGATCTCTGGGTTTTTGCTTAATCTTAGCTTGGTTGATTGTTGATAAAATTCCGGAGTGGTTAAAAATAAAAGAAGGAGAAGCCAATATTCTAGGCTATGGTCTTTTGGGTTTGTTTGTAATTGGTTTTGGTTTGAAAACAATTGAACGGGTACCAGCCTGGGCTACCCCTTTAACTTTAAACGCCGCAGCGATTAAGATTTCTAAAAATAGTGCAAGAGCCAATTGCTTTTATGCAACTGCTTTATTCCAGGAATACAAAGTGATGAATCCTTCTCCGGAGCGAAATGCATTATTGGACGAAATCACCATATATGTAGACCGTGCAATGGAAATAAACCCTCGATATGGTTCTGCGATTACCATGAAAAGTGGTGTGATAGCAGAGCAATATAAAAGGGACAATGATGTGGATAAGCTTTTAAACGAGTTTTATAAAATTCTAGTGATCAGAAGAAGCGTTCCATTTATAGATCAATACCTGGATTACTTAATCGATCGAGTTCCAGCCAAAAAGATTTCTGATTTTAGTATAAAATCCGCAGATGCATTGATTCAGCAAAACGACTTTAATAATGCGATGAAGTATCTGACTAAGTATGGTGTGAATGTAAATTCAGGTGATGCCAATGTTAATTACAAGCTTGGGAAATTATATGAAAGGGTAGGGGACGCTGCAAAAGCTCAGACTTACCTTACTCGTGCGCGTCAGATTAATCCTTCTTTACAATAGCTCATTCAATAATGTTTAATTGATAAATTTGCCCAATCCCGAAGGGCTTAATTCTTACGGATTATTCCAATCAGTCAACAGATTGGTGTTGATCCAACAAAAACTTTCATTTATTTTCAAATTAATTTAATTTTTAATGTGTTGTTAATCAATGTATTAAACAAAATGTTTATATCTTAGTTTAATTATTTAAACAAATAGTTGTAAATAATTTGATTAAATAAACAAAATGTTTTAACTTTGGATTGTCAATTTATTTAAAGCATTTCAAAGAAAAGACATGGAAAAGTATTTCAACCCATCTAAGGTGATCGGGTACCTCAGAGCCAACTGGTTTCAGGTTACTTTATTCGCTATACTATTAATGATTGTTTTGAGAAAAGATTTCAGTTTTCAAATCAACATGAATAATCCTGATAAGGAGGAAATTAAAAACGAATACAATTCAACAGAAGATTTCGGAAAAAATTCTCCACTTAAAAAAGAATCATTTACAGAAAATGCTCAACCCAAAGTAGTTGCCAAAGGAAGTACCTCTCTGTTTGACCGATTGGATATGGGACTTTTTGGAAGCAAAAATAATTCTTCTAGCAACAAAGGATTGTCAACCATTTCTGAAGAAGAAAAACTAATCTATTTAAAACGCTTCAGCAATGTTGCCATTAGTGAACGCAAAAAATATGGCATTCCAACCTCAATCATTTTGGCCAATGGTTTATTGAATAGCAATGCTGGACAAGCTGCTTATAGCAAAGCTGCTAATAACCATTTCGCAATCCCATGTACGATTGATTGGCAAGGAGAAACGGTGTCGGAAGGAAGTACGTGTTACCGATATTATGAAAGTTCATGGGCAAGCTACAGAGACCACAGTCGCTATTTGTCAAGTGGTAAGTTTGCTTCCTTATTGGTGCTCGGACCGAAAGATTATAAAGGCTGGGCAAGAGGATTGAATGAATTGAATTTTTCAAACAAACGCCATTATGGAAACGAGTTAATTAAGATCATCGAGTATTACGAATTATATCGTTTTGATGAAAAATGATAGACCTTTTTTTAGACGATAAAAAAAATAAGAAATCCACACTATAAAACACTTTCTTCTTTTTATCCGAAAAAATTCCATCCATGCAAAAGAGCGTGGGTGGTTTTTTAGTTAGAGGGTTAGAGGGGTAGACTATTAGACTTCTAGACTTTTAATCGTCTAGCGTCTAACTATCTAACGTCTAACGTCTAACCCTGCCGCATTGGCACAATTCTCCGCTTTCTCCTGCCAAACAAAATTCCGTTTCCAACTATTCTAGCCAATTTGTCATCTATTCATGCACTGGTACAAATTCTGATGTTATTGCAATAGAAAACCTACCCAACTTTAAATAAAATCAATAGTCTGCTGGATCTTCGCATCGAGAAACTATCGGTTTTAGATTGTAGTTTTTACAGACAATTTTAACTGCGCAACTTTTGTTTTAAAAAGCGCAAACAATTATCCAAGTAACTACATTCTCTTATTTAGAAATTTGATCGCCTAATGAGTTTTGCTTTTAATTGCAAATTACATCATCCGTCTGTCAATACAGACACAAAATTTTTACCATGATAGGTTTTATTTCAAATGAAAATACAGAATCACAAAATCATAAAACTGTAAAGTCGGACTTTGAAATTCTAGATGACTATTCCAAAACCGTTGTAGGTGTTGCTGAAAAAGTTAGCGATGCTGTTGTCCAAATAAAGGTCAATAAAAAACCAAAAAAAATACAAGTACATCGTAGAGGTAAACCGTCTCCTTATGGTGCGGGGTCTGGATTTATTATTTCGAGTGATGGATTTATCGTCACGAATAGCCATGTAATCAATGGAGCTACAAAAATTAAAGTAGTCCTTCAAGATGGCCGTGAAATGTTTGCGAAATTAATTGGAGAAGATCCTGCGACAGATATTGCTGTCATACAAATTGATGCGGATAATCTTACTCCAATCGCTTTTGGAAATTCAGACGATTTGAGAGTAGGACAAATAGCAATAGCAATTGGCAATCCATATGGGTTTCAATATTCTTTGACTGCAGGAGTCGTGAGTGCTTTAGGACGAACGCTAAGATCGGAAAGTGGAAGATTGATAGACGATGTCATTCAAACGGATGCAGCCTTGAATCCAGGAAACTCAGGTGGCCCGTTGGTCAACTCGAAAGGAGAAGTGATCGGAGTGAATACGGCAGTAATTTTACCGGCTCAAGGGATTTGTTTCGCGGTGACGTCCAATCTCGCTGCATATATCGTTGGCAAATTAATCATTGAAGGAAAAGTCAGACGTGCTTATATCGGCATTAGCGGACAAGTCATTCGCTTTCATCCGAATGCCGTTAAGCGATTGGAACTGGAAGTCAAATCTGGAGTCTTGGTTCAAGATATAGAGCCTGATGGTCCCTCGTATAATTCGGAATTGCAAAAAGGAGATGTGGTGATCGGATTAAATGCCAAACCTGTGAAATCGATAGACGATTTGCACCGCCAGTTAAACGAAGATGCGATTGGTCAATCTGTACAATTAACAGTCATTAGAAAAAAACAAAAAATAAAAGTAAAAGTAATTACTGCGGAACTTTCCTAGCAGATTTAAGCGGTTGTTTGTCATTGAGTGCTGTATGTTGCCAGTACTTATCAGCAACCGCTTACTTCTTGTAAAATAGCCTAATCTTTTTCATATCTTGCGTGAAATTTAGTACTTAGGAAACGCATGATTGAAACAGATATTTGCATTATCGGAGCAGGACCAGGAGGAGCAGCAACAGCGTTGAAGCTTGATCAACTCGGTTTGTCATCCCTTATTTTGGATAAAGCTACATTTCCTAGAGATAAAATTTGCGGAGATGCTTTGAGTGGGAAAGTAATCACAGTTTTGAATAGGATTGATCCAGGGATTGTTGATCGCTTTGTTGCACTAGGAGAAGCAATTGATGTCTGGGGAGTTAAGTTTGTTGCGCCGAATGAGAAAGAAATGGATCTGACTTTTTGGTCCAAGGATAGTAATACCAAAGATCAAATTCCGGGGTACGTTGCAAAAAGAATAGATTTTGACAACTTCCTGATAGATGAAGTCAAAAGTAAAGAAAGGATAGACTTACACGAAGGCGTCAAAATAGACCAGTACGAAAAAGTAGAAGATGGCTATATCATTTCTGATAAGTCTGGAAAATTCAAAGTGAAAACTAAAATTCTGATTGATTCCAGTGGAGCGCACTCTTCTTTCGCCAGAAAGATTGGTGGCATAGAAATGGATCCTCGCCATTATGCTGCATCGGTCCGTGGTTATTATGAAAATGTCACTGGATTCGAAGAGGGTAACTTAATTGAATTGCATTTTATCAAAGATTTTCTACCGGGATATTTTTGGATATTTCCTTTGCCCAATGGCGCTGCGAATGTCGGAGTCGGTATGCTGACAAGTGTCATTTCAAAAAGGAAATTGAATTTGAAGGAAAGGATGTTAGAGATAATTGAAGAAAATCCCAAGTTCAAAGAACGTTTTAAGAACGCAAAATTAGTTGATGGTCTAAAAGGCTTTGGATTGCCTTTGGGGTCTAAGAAAAGAATTTTGTCTGGTGATAATTATATGTTGGTTGGAGATGCCGCTAGTTTGATTGATCCAATGACAGGAGAGGGGATAGGGAATGCTATTTACAGTGGAGTCATTGCTGCGGAGCGAGCAAGAGATTGTTTGAATGAGAATCAATTTTCCAAAGAATATTTGAAAGCATATGACCAACGCGTTTATAGAGTAATGGGCAAAGAATTAGAAATTAGTACCTATTTTCAAAAAACGTTATTCTACCCAAGTCTCTTCAATTTTATTGCAAGCCGTACTTCTAACAACAAGCATCTCCGCGAAATTTTATCTTGTGCTTTTATGGATATTGATTTAAGAGGACGCATGCGCAATCCATTTTTCTGGATGAAATTAATATTTAACCTCAAGTAGTTTTTAGCAGTACTAAGTCACATGTCCATCTGCCCATTCAATAAAATCGAAGAACTCGAAAGAGTGATTTTCTTTGCTATCCTTCTTTATTTCCAATAGTTGTTTTTTGAATTTAGAAAACCCCTTCGATAGCTTTTTCTTATCGTTGCTAAAAGACATCGCTTTTTTTAGAAAGGCTAAAATTGTTTTTTCAAAGAGAATTTTTTTCTTGTTTTTTAAATATTTATAAAAGGAATCGGCATTGGATTGTAATAAGTTGTGGTAGCCTAATTCGAAATAGATAAGTAGTGTAAAAACTCTGATAAGGTTTAGGCTTATCTTTATTCCTTCTGTCTTATGCCAAAAATTGACCCATTCTAATGCATTTTCATAATCCTTTAAAGTCAAAAAGGTTCTTGCCATAAGAACAACGATATGGTCCAATTCGGTTGCACCAATCAGGTGTCTATTGCTTTGGATATATTGCGAGCAAGCCGGCAAGAAATCAATACACTCTTCTAAACTCTTGTCTTGAAAATGAAGTTCAAGTGTTCGAGCGTATTTAATGTAATAGACATAGACCGAATCAACATCTTTTACATCCTCCATTTTCATCAACTCTTTCAAAGCAAGATCGAAGTTTTCTTTGTTCACAACTTTTGCAGATAAAAACATGAAATTACTTATCACTGGCATCTTTTGCGGATTCCTGAAAAGGTATTGGTTTTGAAAAAAGAAATGAAATTGTTGCTGCATGTATTGGTAGCTGTGTTCGTAGTCCCTTAATAAATAGTGTTTCAAACCTTGCAAGTAATACCAAATATCTAGACCTTTTAAACTGATGACTTTATCTTTATCAAGAATCAGTTCATGATTCAAAATTGGATCATACTTTTTAGGATGAACTAAAAAATCTTCAACGTATTGTAATTCTCGCACTTGCTCTTTCAGCAATCGAAGTGTGTTGAAGTTTTGAATTTTTGCGGTGACTCGTTCTCTTTCCTCCTTGAGCTCATTCAGTTTTTTAGTGAAATTTAAAATCCCATGTTTGAAAAGAATATTTTCTTCCATTTCAATAAGCTCCAAAACAATGGAAAACTCCTCAAATTGATTGGCCATCAATTTTGCTTTTTTCAACATCTTAGTCGCCTTCTCTCTAAGTCCTTTTTCAAAAAGTACATCGATATATAAAATGGTTTTGACCAACTTCCTGTAGTTCGAGGCTTGGGTATTTAAAACTGCAATGCTATTGAGCATTTGAAGCAGGAGGTAATTTTGTTCCGATGACAAATACTTACTAAGACTTTCCCCTTTGAATGCTTTCTTTATATTTTTTTCGTCATAATCTTTTTCGCTTTCTAAGAATTCATACAGCCGCAGATAATTCTTTTGCTTTTTATCACTATGAATTCTACTATAGCGCTTAAAATGAATTTTTTCTTTCTTACTGAGCGTTTTAATAAACTTGAAAGTAGTGTCAGACATAATTGATGGGCTTATAATGAAGTCTAAATGACAAATGAGGTAGAAGTTATCATAATTGTATAATATTGAAAATCCTTTAAAAAATTAAATAAGTATATGTATATCAGTGTGTTATTTTGTAAATAACCATTTAAAAATCCTTAAAATACTTGTTTTTTTCTGTTTTTAACAGCTTTATTTGAGTTATTTTTGAATGGATTAGTTAAAACAATAAACAATTATAAAAAGACTTGAAATGGTAAAGCAAGTATCAAAACTTGATTCATTTGATTTTCCATTCTTCCATTCCCTCACAGAAGATGAAAAATCATTGGTCATCGCCAATGGAACAAAAAGAACTTATAAAATGCACGATCTTATCTATCGAATGGATGATCCTGCGGATAGAGTTTTTATCCTTCAAAAAGGGGTGATAAAATTGGAAACGAGGTCTAACGACGGCAAAGAAACGATCAAAGAATTATTGTATAATCCATCTATTTTTGGTCTCGAATCTGTTAGTGGCATTAGCTCTTGGAGAGAATTCGCTTTTGCAAAAAGCCACCAAGTAGAAGTTTATGAGTTTGATAAAAAAAGTATTTTAGATTTGATGGCAACTAACTTTACTTTCTGCAAAGAAATTATGTCCTACCTTACGGAAAAGATAAAAAATACAGAAAGACGTTTGGAAGCTCAAGTTGTTAAAAATGCTCGTTCAAGAGTATTGGATTTTATCAAAGAATCAGGAGAGCAGAGAGGCATTCAAGTAGGGTATGAATTACTTGTCAAAAGACATTTGACCCAACAAGAGATTGCAAATATTACGGGGACTTCCCGTCAAACGGTAACCGAAGTTTTTAGATCTCTAAAAGATAAAAACCTAATATACTTTAACAGAAATAAAATACTGATAAGAGATATACTCAAATTGGTTTAATAATAATATTAAGAGAGAGAGAACCAAATGGTTTATTCTATTTATAGAGTAAACCATTTTTTTATTTCGGAAGAATCTATAAAAGACATCCAGACTGCCAGACGTAAGCTACTGTTACAAAAGCAACGATGTTTGACATCCATCCGAAAAGCTTCATTTGGTTCAATGAATATTCTTCTGTTTTGTAAATGAAAAAGAGATCCAGGATTAACCATAGCAATGCACACGCTAAAAAACCACCAAATATCCATTCGTTAAAAAAGAAGATCATTAAGGCAACTTCAGTTGCTACAATACCAATGATTATGAGTTTGGTGTTTTTTATCCCAACCTTCGTGGCTGTTGTAATTCGACCAGAAGCTTTGTCTGGATGGTAATCCATTACTTCGCCAATCATATGCGATTGAACCGCAAATAGAAAAAGGTAAAAATAAGTCAAGTTGGGAATAGCTCCTGTTTCGTTTATGATAACACTAAAAGGGACAACCAATAGGTATCCAATTTGGCAAAGAAGTTCCCAAGGCGGTCTTGTTCGCAGTCCATGTTTTGGCCAATTGTATAATGCGTTGATAAGAATTTGACAAGAAATCAATATCAATATTAGAAAGCTTCCATAGTAAATTAAAAACGGCAACATAATAAGTTGAGTGATCAAAATAGGTTTCCACAAATGATTAAGTTGTTCTTTTGATCCTCTTGCCCCAAAAAGAAAGCTATCCTTTCTCGGGTTTTTTAAATCTATTTCATAGTCAACAACATCATTCCAACCGTACACTAGAAAATTGAGTGGAAAACAGATGTAAAACAAACCTATCCAAAATGAAGGTTCATCTAAAAGGTTCATTTGACTTGTTGGCAATAGGTATAACCAAATGGTTGCGAACCATAATCCTGGTCTAGATACTTTTAACCAAAAAGAAAGCTTTGAAAGCATGGAAGGATTGTTTTTAGAAATCTTGCTGATATTTTATTTGTCCATTTACAATCGTCATCAAGACTTTTGTCTCAAGAATTTCAGCATCAGTACAACTCCTCAAATCTTTATCAAGTAAAACAAAGTCAGCCAACTTTCCTTCAGTGATCGACCCCTTATCATTTTCTTCAAAAGCTGCAAAAGCATTTCCTAGCGTATAGGAATGAATGGCTTCCATTCTGGTCATTCGTTGTTCAGGAAAAAACTCCAAACCAGAGTCCGCGCGCTTTCGAGTTACACTCGCATAAAAACTTGGAATTGGATCTACATCCTCTACTGGTGCATCTGTTCCGTTTGCGACCAAGGCCCCAGCGTCGATGAGTGAACGCCAAGGGTATGCGCCGTATTTGGCTCTCTGCTCTCCAAGTCGTTTTACAACAAAAGGTGCATCCGATGTACAATGAATACCTTGCATAGAAGCGATGACTCCTAAGCTTGCAAATCTAGGAATATCCACAGGATCTAAATGCTGGGCATGCTCTATTCTCCAACGCATATTACCGCTATCTTCTACTTTGTTGTATTCTGATTCATAAAGATCCAATACTACTCGATTGGCCCGATCTCCGATGGCATGTACACACAACTGCAGATCATGCTCACGCGCAAGTCCTGCAATGCGTTGAACCTCTTTAATGTCTGTTGTGTTTTGACCATGAAAATTATCCTTATCGGCATATGGTTTTAAAAGCCAGGCTCCAAATGCCCCCAAGGCTCCATCAACTTCTGATTTAATTGATCTGGCTGTAAAGAAGTGATTGCCTGCATTGAGTATTGGGAACCCAGAAAGGTTGCCTTTCATATCTTCGTAAGAATGTCGGATCATTGCCCAAAGTCGAAGGTCAAGTTTACCCGCTTCAGCCAGCTGTGTATAGCCTTCAATTTCTTGGAAACTAGAACCTGCATCCTGAAAAGAAGTGATGCCTTTTGCAAGACATTCTTTTTGAGCCAATACCAATCCTTCATGCCACTGAGCCAATAATTCTTCTTCAGGAATAGTGGCCAAATATTCGTTATAAGCAGACCTAATGCTGGTCATAGCGCGTTCTTCAAATACACCAATAGGATTTCCCCCGATGTCTTTTACTATGGTTCCACCAGATGGGCTAGGGGTTTCTTTATTGACTCCTGCTAAGGCCATTGCTTTTTCATTGGCGAATAGACCATGGCCACTTGCATGGTAGAGGATTACTGGATTATCCGGACTAACTTCACTCAAATCATAATGGTAAGGATAGCCCGAAATGTTTTTATCAAGAGCTTCGTTCCACTTCTCTTGATGCCAACCACGTCCTTCTATCCATTCACCAGGCTTCGCTACTTTGACTTTTTCTTCTACCTGTTTTACGATCGTTTGCCAATTCGGACTTTTCAAAAGATTGAGCTTGATTAGACTTTTCCCTAGCCCGGAAAAGTGTCCATGCCCTTCAATGAATCCAGGCATTAAAAAACTGTTTTTCGCATCGATGATCGTTGTAGTTTCACCTCGGTATTTCTCAAGGCTACTTTGGTCTCCAGTTTGTAAAATTCTACCCTCTTTGATCGCAATAGCTGATATGTCTTTTACTTCTTTATCTACGCTTTCGATATTTGCATTGATGATTATCGTGTCAGCTAGCTGACTAGAGTTTGAGCTACAACCCAATAAAGTTATGATCAATAGGGCAGTTAGAGAAAAGAATAGTCTCATCGTCGGAGGATTTATGGGTGAAATTACAACAGGACGAAAAGATAAGAAGAAAGGAGTGAAGATTAAAAACGAACTTGATATAAAAGAGAAAGCATCTTTCGGGGGAAAGATGCTTTTACGCAAATCGGGTTTAATAATAAGAAATTATTTTCTTGAAAATGGCTTGAAAGGACAAGCCGGCTAAGCCCGTTCTCGCTTTCTTAGTACCGAAGTACTTAAAGGAGACTCAACCTTACTCTCTATTTTATTCTTGAAATCCTGAATAATTACAGGTTTGTGCTGTAAGAATGCATTTGGATTTTTTGCTTTTACTTTTTGGAAAGCTTCAATGGTTAATCGAATATCTTCCTTGGTATGGTTATAAGTTGGAACCATTCTGATCAAACTTGTTCCCTCTGGAACTACAGGATAAGTAACCATATAGCTAAACACATCGTATTCTCTAAGTTGACTGAGGATGTCCAAACAATCCTCTACACTCCCATTTATAACCACAGGAGTAACGGCACTTTGAGTTTTTCCGATTGAAATACCTGCTGCTCTCATTCCAGATTGGAAATGCCTGATGTTATTCCAAAGCTTTTCTCTTCTTTCTGGCTCTGCCTGGAATACTTCCAGCTTTTTAATACAACTCAGTACTTGTGCCAAAGGCAGAACTCTACTAAAAATTTGCGATCTGGTATTGTAGCGAATATATTCTATCAAGTCTTGGTTGCCGGATACGAATGCACCGATATTTCCCATTGACTTTGTGAATGTTGAAATATACAAGTCTACTTCATCTTCTACTTCGAAGTATTCTGGAGTACCTCTTCCATTATCACCAAATACACCAAATCCGTGGCTGTCATCAACGATTAATGAAAAGTCAAATTCTTCTTTTAGAGCGACGATTTCTTCCAGAGGAGCGATGTCTCCATGCATACTGTAAACACCATCAACGATCACTATGGTAGTTCCCAGTTCGTCTTTTTGGTATTTTCTTGAATTGATCAATTGCTTTCTTAAGTGATCGACATCATTGTGTTTAAAGGCAAACTTTCTACCGTTGTGCATTCTTACACCGTCAATTGCACAAGCATGTACAAATTGATCATAAATGATGGTATCGTGTCTGTCCGTAATTGCATCTATCATTGAAAAGATCCCCATATATCCCAATTGGAATAAGAAAGAAGCTTCTCTATTCATCATTTTGGAAAGTTCGTCTTCCAAATGATCATGATGCTTTGTGTGACCAAAAGTTGTGCGGCAAGAATGAGGATAAGAAGCGCCTAAGGCAAGAGTTGTTTCACTCTCAATTTCTTTAGCTTCTTGGTTGTTCATTAAACCTAGGTAATCATTCATGCACCATACAATGTATTCCTTCCCTTTAAAAACCATTCTGTTGCTTACCTCTCCTTCCAATTCATGGTGGTGAAAAATACCTTTGTAGTGATTGTACTTTTGTAAGTGTGGAGTCCTTTTTTTAAGCTTTTGACTAAGATTCATAGTAAATAAGTTTGGGGACTCAGAAATTGCTTTCTGAGATGCCTGTGTTTATTAAATAACCGGCAATTTGGGGTCAGGCAGTTTGGGTTATGCTTAATCGTTTTGGGTAAAAAGGCGGGAAGAGAAATGATAAGTTTTCTATGTGGCAATCCACTAACAGAGTAATTATTAAGTTTTTGTGTTTAAGCTAATGTTTTGTGTTCTTATCATTTTTCAACCCGATACATTTGCAAGATACATTGATAAGAAGCTTGAAAATATAACAAAAAACATTATTTTGCATAATAGATAATATGCTATTTGTTTATAACAAATAATGTTAATATGATGATTATCAGTAATTTATGTAGATTATAAAGAAGCTTTATGAAGGTAGAAATTAGAGAGTTAAAAGAATTTGTAGAGTTCGTCAATAAGCAAAAGCTAAAGAATGTAGAAGTGTTTGGGCAGGATAAACCCAGCAATTCGAATAAAATCCAAATTTTGTATGATTTGATTCATGATCAAAATATAGACTCCGAAAAAGAGCTCGCACAGATTCTGTATGATGATGACGAGTCTAACATCAACTACAAAAGATTGAAATCAAGGTTGATGAATAAATTGATCAATTCTTTGTTTCTTATCAAAGTAGGTACACAGAACAAAGCTGACAGAATTTATGCCAGAAAGGAATGTATAAAGATTTGGGCAGCAATAAAGATTTTAAGTTCCAATGCAAAACCCAATATTTATCTGCCATTGGCTGAAAAGCTTTTGAAGCGTTCAATCAGGTTTGAATTTTCGGAAATCTCTTACGATTTATGTAAGCTTTGTTGGGCTACTTATACGCTTTATTCTCAAAACGAAAAGAAG
>CALIAG010000147.1 GCA_938041325.1 uncultured Saprospiraceae bacterium
ACGCCTTCAGAAGCTGATTTTTTAAATTCTGAAGCTACATTTTTTGATATTTTATATTAAACCAAGGTTATTTTTCGGCCTTAAAAATTCAAAAACATGAAATTCCAATCCCTCATAAAGAACACAACTTTAGCCTGCTTACTTTGCTTGCTTTCAATAGCAAGTTTTGCTCAAACGGCTACTGACAACGAGCCTGTTAATCCAAGTGAAAAGGACTTTCCAAAAGATACTCCTTATATAGCGGTATGTTATTTTCCAACATCTGATCTGGAAAATAATCCTGAAACGAAGGATCCAAAAAACCCTTCAGAATTGGTAGACTGCGAATTGCCAATAATGAAGATGAATGATCCACGCCTTCCAAACAAGCCTTCGATATTAATGGTCTGTCCTGGTCCGATGTATTGGATAGATATTTCGGAGTCGAAGGAAACTTCAAACTACAACTCAAAGTTAATCGCCTGTAAGTTGCCAAGAATAGTATTGGAAAATGCAATGGATCTGGCCTTAGAATATACTGTCTCAAATTGACCTCAAAAAGTTTCCAACCTGGAAACTGACTCTCTAAATAGAAAATACCAATGGGAGAAACCTTTTTTCCCTTGGTATTTCTTTTAAACAATTTCAACTATAACCCTGAAAAATCAAAGTTAAACCCCAAAGTACACTGGGACCGGTCATTGTATCGGTCCCTTTTTTTATAAACATCTTACAACAGTATGATTGCTTAATAAACCTTTTCATTCCGATGATCGCCCCATCTGTGCTTAATCGTCCTCTTCAAAGGAATTTGCAATCCATCACTTTCTTCTAACCAATCATAAATTTCTCCAGCCAATGATTTGATCAACTCTTGATGTTCCGGACTGGCAATTAAATTATTCATCTCATCAGGGTCTTCTTGAAGGTCATAAAACTCATTGGTATCCCAAATTCCGTGGTAGCGAATGTACTTGTAACGGTCCGTACGCACGCCGTGCATGGTAGGTGTATGTGGAAAATCATATTCCCAATAATATTCGTAGAAAATTTTATCTCTCCATTTTGTTTCCGTCCCTTTTAGAACCGAAACAAAAGATTCACCATGCATATATTCCGGCGTATTCAATCCCATCAATTCCATGACCGTTGGACCAATGTCAATATTCTGAATCATTTGTGGTAAAACTTGTCCTCCTTTTAAAATCTCTGGACAACGGACTAGCAATGGAACTTTTACGGACTCTTCATAAAAATGTCGTTTGTCAATAAGTCCATGTTCTCCAAAAGAAAAACCATTGTCTCCCATATACAAAAGCATCGTAGATTCATCCATTTTGTTTGTTTCCAAATGATTCATGACATCCCCAATACTTCTGTCAATTCCGACGACCGTTTCGCAATAGCGTTTGAAAAAAGTTTCAAAGCCCATGTTACCGTGATACATAAAGTCCACTCCATGCCATCCTTCTCTTTGCATTTTTTGCCAGTCCGGTGTTCGGCCTTCTCCGTAATAGGTATCTGTGCGATGTGGCTTTTTAGGATTCTTTCCTTTCACCTGTGGCTTAGAAGTCGCGAAGGAAGGCGGAAAAAATATTTTTTCCTTATCATAATCTTTCAAATCTTTTTGCGAAGGCTGGAAGTTTGCGTGAACAGCTTTGTGAGATAAGTATAGAAAAAAGGGCTTATCACTCTTGCGGTTATTCATCCATTCGATGGCATGTTCGGTCAGCAATTCCGTAATGTAAGTGCTATCTGGATACTGAACATTTGTACCATTGATATTCAAATTAGGTTTGTAATAAGTCCCTTGTCCTTTGAAGCTTTCCCAGTGGTCAAAACCAGGACGCGGCTTATCAGAAGCATCGCCCATATGCCATTTTCCAAAGAAAGCCGTTTCATAACCTGCTTCTTGCAAATATTGTGGAAAGTAAACCAAATCATCTGGAGCAGGAGCCTGATTGTCAACAACGGTATGCGAATGAGTATACAAACCTGTCAATATCGAAGCACGACTTGGAGAACACAAAGCTGTCGTTACAAAGGTGTTTGGAAAATAGGCGCCTTCCTTTGCCATTTTATCCATATTCGGCGTTTTTAACCAAGGAACCTTCCCCGTGAAACCCATGAAATCATATCGGTGATCATCGCTCAGTATGAAGATGACGTTGCGAGGTTTTGCGTCCGCAATAGGTTTTACGGCTAGTTTAGTAGGCTCTTCTTCTGAAAGCTCTGTGGAATTCGAACAAGAAAAGAAGGTAAAAGGGATTAAAAAACACAGTAAAGAGAATTGGAGCAGGTCTGTTTTCAGTGGATTCATAAGAGAGGAAGTTAAGTTTTGCGTTTAAATTGCCTCGATTTCAAGCAATCGAAAGCAGAAATAAAACGTTTATTGTAAATCGGCCTTATTAAAAGAACTAAAATACGGAACTTGATTTAAGAAATATAGTACAAAAAACAGGAAATATAGTACTCTTTTTAGGGAGGAATCAAAAGATCAAATTAACTTTATGCAACCAAAAATCCAGTTTTGGGCATCTACCCTTTAGAGAATCTACTAGACACCAAATTCATATAGACAATTAGCATAATTTTTGTTTAAAAAAGGATAAACCTGGTTAATCGTTCCAAAATCTATACATAGTGAATACAATTGAGCAAATTCAGGAGAAAAAAAATAAGAAGAAAGCACGCAGATGGTCTGCTCTTCTACTGCTTTTATTATTGCTCGTTCTCTTCATTCCTTTTGGGGATGGCAGAATTACTACTGAGCCAAAATTCAACAATATCATTGAAGTAACTTTCGACGATGTAAAGGAATTTAAAGAAAAAGCATCCACAGCTGCGGCGGCCAAAGCTTCAAAAAGAAAAGCAAGTGCTCAAGTAGAATCTCCGGTTGAAAAACCACCAGCTAAAGCAGAACCGAAACCAGTGGAAGAAGCTGAAATCAAGCCCGACCCGAAACCAGTCGCAAAACCAGAACCTGTGAAAAAGATGGATCCGGTGGCTAAGATTACAAAAGCGGAAACCAAACCTATTCTAACAGATAACAGTTCTTCCTTAAAAATAGAAGCTTCCGATATGGTGGCGGATGTCAAAGAAAGTGTAAAAGCAGACAAGCCTGCAGAGACAAAAGATGAGTCCGGTGGATTCTTATCTGGATTTTCTGATTTGTTTTCAAAAGCAGAAGGTGAAGGCGAATCCACAGGCGCTGTGAATGACGGACCAGAAGGCGATCCTTCGGATGGTGGTGAAGGAGATACTGGTAGTTCAGATTCTGGAGATGGAAATACGGATGGTGACGGAGAGTTTGGAGATGCGGGTGATGGCGATGGATTTGAAGGCACAGGAATGTTGACGAGATCTATTCGAACCAGAGGAAATGTAAAATCATTGATTAAAGAAAATGGTAAAATAGTAATGAATGTGTGTGTGGATAGAGATGGAAATATTGTTTACGCGAAAGCGGAGGACAGTGCTTCCACGGTAAGTACAAGATCATTGCGTTTGTTCGAACCGTTTATGAAAAAGACCTATAAATACGAAAAGGATTATACTGCTGCTGAAGAAGAATGCGGGAGATATAAGTTCTCTATTTCTGGAGTGGAGTAAGATTTTCATTAGAAATAAAAAAACCTGCTGTGTGTGAAACGCAGCAGGTTTTTGATTTGATGGTATAACTAAAATCTAAATAACAAATCGAAATCCTGAATCTATTCTAGATACATTTCTTCGAAAAATTCTTCAGGAAAGGCTTTTTAATTCTTCTAAAAACTGATCTGCTTTTATTACTTCAATAGATGGGAATTCAATATTTTTCAGAATGTTAAAATGCTTATCATTAGATACTACAAATTTTACATTTCCTGCAACTGCACAATCCACAAATTTATTATCATCATGGTCATCTTGTATTAATAACCATTTATAGTAAACTTCAATTTGTTCTACATTTTCTAAATTCACAAGAAGTTCTCCAACATTCTTGGCGATCTCAGGAGTAGTTTTCTGCTCTATTATTTCTATATATTCCTGTAAAATTTCATGACTGATAACCAGATCAAACTTTTACTTATTAGTGCATCAAAAATTGGACGATATTTTGAAGTCTTGAGAAGGGAAATGAGCAATACATTAGTATCTAGTACTATTTTCATTAATCTTTATATTTCGTTCTCATATGCTCATTGGACCATTTTTCAACCTGTTCTTCTCCCCAATTATTATCATCAAATAGTTTATCCATTTGATTGGTAATCTTATCAGCAAAGTATTTTGACAATAAATCTTTGATTTCCTTAAGCTGTTCTTCACTTAAGTCAAAACTAAATACTTTCAATAATTCAAGCTGAATATTACTTAATTTTCTTGCGCTGCTCATATTTGATTAAGTTTATGTTCCTTCAAAATAAGTGAAAAATGAGTAATATCCAATAAAAAAAATTAACCCATTGAATACTCTTGTTTTTTACATCAAGAGCTTAGCTTTAAAATCATTTCATCAGATAGTAATAATTGACATTAAAATAGGTATTCTCATAACAGTTTATATTTAATGAGAGTTCCTTCCTTTTCAAAAAAATTACATCCCATTAATGGTTTGCAATTGGATAATATGCTTTATTCAAACTAAAAACATGTATAATTTCCATAAGCAGGCTTTTAATTTAAAACAATCCCTATCCCTATTTGCTCAACTTGATTTCTACGATTAACTGTTGCCCTATCTGAAATATCAATAAGCCCTTCATTATGAACAAACCTTAAATAAATTTTCGGGTTTATATAATACTTTACTCCTACTAAAAACCCAAAATCGAAATCCTGAATATATTCTGGATCCATTTCCTCGTAAGGTTCTTTAGGAAATCTTCTTTCATCCCTTATGTTTAATCCGAAATTTAAACCTGAGAGAACATGGAAGTTTGGAAAAAGTTCATATTCTAGTTCCGGAATAAGATCAAAATTTATTGTTCTTATTTTTGAAAAATCTTCTTCGTCAATTATAAATTTATTTCCTTTTAAAGAATATTGTATGTGCAGGGAAATATCTAGTTTTGAATTGCTTTCAAATTTACTAGTAATTCCTCCAAAAAATTGAGGATTCCATACAAGGGGATGTGATCTTGTAGATTTTATCCATTTTAATTGAGCCTGATTAATTCCAGACAAAAAAGAAATTTCAATTTGGGAAAAAGAATTTGAAGAAGAGAATACGATTATCAGAAAGATAAATATTATACGCATGAGCATGGGGTTTATCTTTTAATTGTTTCAATACACATTGCAAAGAATCGATCGTTAAGATATATTAATTCCTTTTCCTTATCAATTGTGAGTTCTACAAAATCAAACCCAGCCTGCGAATAAGCTGATTTGTTAGGACTTTCCTCCTCCCATAAATCATGACCTGTTTCAGAATCGACCGCATAAAGTTTCCCAGTCCCAAATGAAGTAAAGTACACGATTCCATTATGATGTTTCAATTGACTTGGCGAAGAACCTGTATCTGTATTTACCCAAACTGTTTGCAATACATACTTATTTTAAAAATTATTTGCATGGTTATTAGAGTTCTGGAGTATTAAAGTACGCAAATCTTGGTAAGGTAAATAGTATCTATAGCCCCAAATCAAAAACAACATTCCGCTCATGAGAAACTCGTATCAAAGAATCCAATTCCACAAGTTTCTCCCTCTCCTTATCCGCTAAATCATTTTCTTCAGAAGGATCCGTTTTGATATTGTAC
>CALIAG010000148.1 GCA_938041325.1 uncultured Saprospiraceae bacterium
GAATTATTCCCCTTGGGTATTGAAGCTTGGTAAATATATGTGCTGGGATGGTTAGGTATTGCACAGATTCCAGAACCCTTGGCAAATAAATTTGCCGGGTACGACAAGGTATCGTATCAAGGGGAATTTATTCCCATTAGGTATAGAGGCTTGGTAAATAAATGTGCTGGGATGGTTAGGTATTGCACAGATTCCAGGATCCCTGGCAAATAAATTTGCCGAGTACGGCAAGGCATGCTATCTATCTAAAAAAGGATACTCAATCGCCGACAAAAACAAGCCTTCCGCAGGAACACTATAAGGCCTTGCTAAACGCTCCTGTTTTTCTAGCGCAGTTATAACTTCTTCTATGGTAAGTTTTCCAAGCCCTACATTCAAACACATTCCAACAACCATCCGGACCATTCCACGCAAAAAGCGATTGGCCGTAATGTGAAAAATCATTTCCTTTTTTTCTAAATCAATCTCCCATCTGCTTTCATGCATTTGGCAATTCATCGTTTTTACATCAGAATGGGTTTTGCAAAAAGGGAAAAACGCAGAGTAGTTAAGCAGTAAGCTTGCTGCATCTTGAACCAGTTGCTTATCTAGTTTATTTTCTTGCGGAAAAAAAAAAGCGGTTTCTCTTTGGAAGGGATCTCGTTGCAAAATTATTTTGTACTCGTAAGATCTTTTTACCGCATCAAACCTTGCATGCGCATCCTTATCCACTTCAAAAATTCTTTTGATTAAAATATCTTCTGCAAGGATATGATTCAATCGATTGGTGGTATTTTCTGGAAGCTCGTTTTCAAAATCAAAATGAGCAAAATATTCAGAAGCATGAACACCTGCGTCCGTTCTTCCACAGCCGACGATACTTATTTCTTGGTTTAATATTTTAGACAACCCCTTTTCTATACACTCTTGCACAGAAATGCCATTCTTTTGGATTTGCCATCCAACGTAGTTCGTTCCTTTATAAGCCAGTTCAATAAAAAATCGCATGCTTCCTGAAGGTATTTCTAAAAAAGATAAAGCTAAGAAAAAAGCACCTACCAAGTGTTCTTGATAGGCGCCATATATTTTCTGGAGTTCAATAGGTTTTAAAATCTGCTCTTTTTTATCCAATTACAGCATTGTCTTTTGCCATACTAGCGTAACCAAAAGCTCCTCCAGCCAAAGCAATGTTTTTCAAAATATTGCCCATTTCCATTTCATTCCCTGCAGCAAATCCCTGCGCGTGTGGAATTATAAAAAGCAATAACATTACACCCAATAAGGTCGCTGCTAATTTGTCAAATTTTCCAATCATAATACTGATGCCCGCCGCTAGCAAAGCTAAACCAGTAAAATATACCATGCCCACTCCTCCAGGAGCCATTGCAGCCATATCATTAGCTGCCATGAAATGCATTGCACCAAATAATGCCATTGGTATGGCAAATAAGTACTTTCCTAATCCTAGTAATCCGTTCATCGTTTTGTTTTTTAAATTGTTTAATAGTTTGTTTACAACAATTAATGTACATACATCAATTATTCAAATTTAAAACTATATTTCGAATTACCAACGAATTAGTATACTTTTTATTAAAATACCATAAGTTTTCGGTTTTTAATTCTGCACCTTAATCGTGGTTTGATAGGATGATTTGACAACTATCCTTGAAATGGCAAAAGGGCTTGAACCATTGCTGATTCAAACCCTTTTCTATCTTTTAAAACGCTATTTTTTTTTAAAACTAAGCCACTTTTAATTTGCTCAGTTTAGAATGACTGAGTTTGTCTAGGGCATACGCCCGAGTGACCTCGAATGACTTGACATCTTTTTCAGAGGGCAACTCAAACATTGCATCGGTCAATATTGCTTCACACAGAGACCTCAATCCCCTAGCTCCCAATTTGTATTCCATTGCTTTTTCTGCGATGAATTCCAACGCATCTTTAGTGACCGTAAGTTTGATTCCCTCTAGTTCAAATAACTTCTGGTACTGTTTGATCAGTGCATTTTTAGGCTCAGTTAAAATCATGGTCAAAGCCGGAATATCCAATGGCTCCAGATAAGTCAAGACCGGAAGACGACCAACCAATTCAGGAATTAATCCATACCCTTTAAGGTCTTTGTGATTAATGTATTGTAGCAAATTGTCTTTGTCTATTTTATCCGTTTCTCTTTTGCCGTAGCCAATCACACGTGTGTTGATTCGGCGAGCAATTACTTTTTCAATTCCATCAAATGCACCTCCACAGATAAACAAAACGTTTTCTGTATTGATCTTTACCATTTTCTGCTCTGGATGTTTACGTCCGCCTTGTGGTGGAACATTCACTTCAGTGCCTTCCAACATTTTAAGCATGGCTTGTTGGACACCTTCACCTGATACATCTCTGGTAATAGAAGGGTTATCGCTTTTTCGAGAAATTTTATCAATTTCATCTATATAAACAATTCCTTTTTGAGCGGCAGCTACGTTGTAATCACAAACTTGTAATAAGCGGCTTAAGATGCTTTCTACATCTTCACCAACATATCCAGCTTCTGTAAAAACAGTCGCATCTACAATTGCGAAAGGAACGTTTAGAAATTTAGCAATGGTCTTCGCTAAAAGTGTTTTTCCAGTTCCTGTACGCCCAACAAAAAGGATGTTTGATTTTTCAATTTCGATATCATCTGTACGCGTTTGTCTTAATCTTTTGTAATGATTATAAACGGCTACAGATAAGAATTTTTTTGCTTGATCTTGCCCAATGACATATTGATCCAAATGGGTTTTGATTTCTTTTGGAGTTACTTTGTCCGGAAGCAAAAAGTCTTCTTTAGAATCTTCTTTTCTACCGGAATAAAGTTCTTCTTGAATAATCTCGTCAGCTTGCTCCACACAAACTTCGCAAATATGTCCATCTATCCCCGCAATTAGAATAAGAGCTTCTGCTTTATCCCGACCACAAAAAGAACATCTATAACTACTTTTACTTCTGCGCATGATTTTTTAGAGTAAATCTGATTAATGAAAGCTAGGCACTTCTATACAAATATAACAAAATAAAGAGGTGACTATTCAGACAAATGCCATGAAAGACAACTGTTCAACTAAAAAAACAAATATCGAAGGGGAATGTTTTACCCCTTCGATATTCTAATACATTAATTATTTAGCTTCTTTTTGCTTCAAAGCTGCACGGTCCAGTACTTCATCTACCAAGCCATAAGTTTTTGCATCAGGAGCTTTCATCCAGTTGTCTCGATCGCAATCATTAGAAATGGTGTCGTAATCTTGGCCAGTGTGATGAGCAAGAATATCGTACAATTCTTTTTGCATCTCTTTGATTAATTTATAAGAAATTTCCATGTCAGAAACTTGTCCTTGCATTCCTCCCATTGGCTGGTGAATCATCACTCGGCTATGGAAAAGTGCTGTTCTTTTTCCTTTTGTACCAGCAGCAAGAAGTACTGCTCCCATTGATGCTGCCATACCTGTACAGATCGTTGCTACATCAGGAGAAACATATTGCATGGTATCGTACATCCCCAATCCTGCGATCACAGAACCACCTGGGCTGTTGATGAACATTTGAATGTCTCTTTTAGGGTCGGTTGTTTCCAGAAATAATAATTGAGCCTGGATAACATTGGCAACATAATCGTTGACCGCAACGCCCATAAAAATAATTCTGTCCATCATCAATCTTGAGAACACATCCATCTGAACCATGTTCATTTGGCGTTCTTCGATTACAGCAGGAGTAAATCCTTGAATATTTGGAATTGTTGGAGCTGTTTTCTCCGCATATTTTTCGAGGTGCATGCTACTCATACCAAGGTGTTTGGTAGCATACTTCATAAATTCATTCTTGTGAAACATATTGAATTCGGTTTTACATGGAACCTAGTTATAAATCCAGAAATTTCTAGAATATTAAATAATTCCATATTATAAAATAACATGGCGAATTGAAGTTTGTTCCCCAATTCGCCACACTTCATTTAGATACACTGTTGATAACGCGATTATCGCGTTCAGGTTTTGATTTTCATCAAAAGAAATATTATTCTACGCTTTCAGCCACCTCTTCTGTCTCTTTTCCGGCAGATTCGCTCCCAATTCTCGCTGCTTCAGCTTCTTCTTTTGCTTTAGTTAAAATTTCTTCGAATTTATCTTTTTCAATTTTTTCAGGCTTAACGGTAATGTTTTCTTTCGCTGCCTTAAAAATCTTATCTGCCATTAATTCCTGATACAATTGGTCGACTTGCTTTTCGTCTTGCATCAATCTGTTAGCGGTATTTAATACAACCAACTCATCTCCGTATCCTCCAAAATAAGATCGAACTCTGTTTTTAAATCCTTCCAATAGTTCTTCCTCATTTACTTCCAACTCATATTTCTTGATCACTTTAGATCGGATTAAAGACCATTGTAGGTTTTTAGCAAAACCATCATAATCTTTCTCTATGGAATCTTGATCCATGTTGTCATTGGTTTCCATGATCCATCTTTTCAAGAAAGTATCCGGAAGTGGCAATTTATTATTGTCGAGCAGGTAATCTTGTAAATCTCTGAATAATAAAGACTCTGCTTGTTTGCTATAAAATTTAGAAACTTCTTCTTCTATTTTAGCTCTTGCCTCTTTTTCAGAAGTAATGACTCCTTCTCCAAAATATTTATCAAAAAACGCTTGATTCAGTTCCGCAGGAACTAAGCGGGTAACTTCTTCTATTTTAGCTTCGAAGTTTGCTCCAATCACTACATCCGCATCATTGTCTGTAACGTTCAAAAGGTATTTTCTAACGTATGCTTCGTCCTTGTCCTTTTCTAATTTATTTACATCAAAACGAATCGTGTCTCCTGCTTTTTTAGTTAAAAGTTCTTTTTTGACAGATTCATCAGCAATGGTGTTGACCAAAACGGTGAAGGTAGAAGCCCAGCCATTCTTTTTAGCTTTATCGCCATCCAACTCTTCTGCGTTGAATTTAACAATATCATTGTCTTCAATCACTTCTTCTGTTGTCGCTCTTTCTCCCACTCTTTTTCTTGCAGCGTCTAGATCTTCATCAATCATACTATCAGGAATAGTGACTGCATACTCTTTCAGCTCAGTATCTTTAGAAATTCCTTTTAGATCAAACTCAGGAGCCAATCCAATTTCAAAATTGAAATTGAAATCCGCTAGGTTATTTACATCGAAGTCAATTTTTGATTGATCATCCGTTGGAAGGGGTTGACCCAAAATATTGATATTCTCTTCTGAAAGGTAATTTGAAATTTCAGTTTGAAGAGAATCGTTGATTATATCTCCCAAAATAGCCTTACCGTACATTTTCTTTACGATACCTAGTGGGGTTTTTCCTGGACGGAAACCTTTCATGCTCACTTTCTTACGGTACTTGCTGAGTTCGGATTTAAATTTTGGCTCGTAATCAGTCACTTCTATAGTTACTGCTAATTTAGCACTCAATTCATCCAGATTTTCTCTGACAACCTTTGACATATTGATCTTTTGAAATAGATTTTTAAATAGTTCTCTCCTAAAATTTCAAGTTTGCTTGAAGCCATCCAGTTGGTAGAAGATGTGAATTCTGGATGTCAGTCGATCGTATACTTAAATTTTATATTTTGAAAAATAAAAGAGAAAGTATACGAGAAACAAGAAACAGGAGTGAAAGTTTAATGCACTAACAACTCCTGTCTCGATTTGTGCGGGTGGAGGGACTCGAACCCCCACGCCGTGAAGCACTAGATCCTAAGTCTAGCATGTCTACCAATTTCATCACACCCGCTTTTTGATCTCAACTAGGACCAACAAGGCTTTTGAAAAAAGCGATGCAAAGATAACTTCTTTTTCCTAAAAATTCCCCTATATCTCCTAAAAAAATGCTTGATTTTATATTCTTTTTAAAAGCAGTGATTTTTCAGTAAATTATTCATCTAAAATAAGCACACTAAATAAGGATGGAGTTACTTTGCTTAAGGCTAGTATTCAAAGCGTAAATTGACTTTTCAAGGATTATTTTATATCTTAATATAACGTAAGAGAGAAAACCCTTTTAGATAGTTATTGTTAAAATTAAAACTTAGCTATTTTTACAAACCAAATCACATGCGCTCCAATTAGGAGCATTTTTTTTAGAGAGCAGAATCAAATTAGTTTGACGGAAATAAATCATCCATTTTTTATCCGCCCCTGAAAAGATTCTTAAATCTTTGTATGCAAGAAGTTATTGTCAACCAAGAGGACGAAAAAAAGCTGATTCAACGAGAATACCGTAAGCTATTGAAGACCGTTAGGTCCAAAATGGACAATACGGATAAAGTCAATATTCGATCAGCTTTCGAAATGGCTGTCCAAGCTCATTCAAAGCAAAGACGGAAAACAGGTGAACCGTACATTCTTCATCCAATTGAAGTTGCTAGAATTTGTGTGGAAGAAATTGGCTTGGGCCCAACAGCAGTGGTAGCTGCTCTGCTGCATGACGTGGTCGAAGACACCGAAATTTCGCTTGCGGAAATCGATAAAATGTTCGGCAGTCGTGTCGCTATGATTGTTGATGGCTTGACCAAACTAGATGGTCTTTACAATGTAGAATCTCCTCAAGCAGAAAATTTCAAGAAGGTCCTAAGTACGCTTGTTCAGGATGTCCGAGTGGTATTGATAAAAATGGCAGATCGCTTGCACAACATGCGAACGCTTGGCGCCATGCCTAGACATAAGCAGCTCAAGATTGCTGCAGAGACAGAATACATTTATGCTCCCCTAGCCCACCGACTTGGACTCTATAAAATAAAAACGGAGTACCAAGATCTCTGTATGAAAATCAGAGAACCCGAAACCTATAAGGAAATCGCTTTAAAACTTCAGGAGACCAAATCAGAACGTACGCGCTACATCAACGAATTTATAAAACCGTTGACGGAATCTCTGAACGAAATAGAATTTTCTTACCGGATTACAGGCCGACCAAAATCCTTGTATTCCATCTGGAATAAGATCAAGAAAAAAGGAGTTCCTTTCGAAGAAATTTATGACTTGTTTGCGGTACGTATTATAATAGATTTACCAATCAAAAAAGAAAAAGAAACTTGCTGGAAGGTTTATTCTATTGTTACCGATGTTCATACGCCTATTCCTGAACGGCTTAAAGATTGGATTACCACGCCAAAATCAAATGGATATGAATCCCTGCACACTACAGTAATTGGTCCCGGTGGACGTTATGTAGAAGTTCAGATTCGAAGTGAAAGAATGGATGATATTGCGGAACGTGGTTTTGCTGCCCACTGGAAATACAAAACGGAAGGGAAGCAACAGAACAATCAACCAGATGTTTATGAAAACTGGTTGGACAATGTCCGTGAAATCTTGGACAATCCGGTCCACGATGCCATAGAATTTCTTAATGATTTCAAGACCAATCTTTTCAATGAAGAGGTCTATGTCTATACACCAAAAGGGGACATGAAAGTGTTGCCTAAAGGCGCTACAGCTCTGGATTTTGCATTCAGCATTCATTCAGATGTGGGCTACCATTGTACGGCCATTAAAGTGAACAATCGGCTGGTTCCCATGGGCTATGTTTTACAAAATGGAGATCAATTACATATTACCACAAGTAAAAACCAAAGGCCAAATAAAGGTTGGTTGAAAATGGTAATCACTGGAAAGGCTAGGTCGAAGATTCGGTCCGCAATGAAAGAAGAGCGGAGAAAACAAGGGGAGTTAGGCAAAGAGGCTTTGCAGCGAAAACTGAAAAACATGAAAGTCGATTTTGAAGAAAATGTCGACTTCTTGGTCAAGCATTTTGATTTTATATCAAGACCTGATTTATACTTTTCGATTTCTAATGATGAAATTAATCTTCAACATTTTAGTAAAATGTTTGAGGTTCAAGTGGGGAAATTGGTCGAAATTAAAAAGGATCAAGATGAAGTAAAAGAAGTTCCTCTTCCTAGCAAAAAGAAGAAAGCAGTTGCTGGTAAAAGTAATTTATTGATCAATGGAGAACCTGCAGAAAAATTTGATTATTCCTTAGCTGCTTGTTGCAAACCCGTACAGGGAGATGATGTATTTGGCTACACCAGTGCAACAGCCGGATTGAAAATACACCGTAGCATTTGTCCGAATGCAACCAACCTTATGGCCAACTATGGTTATCGAATCATGAAAGCGGAATGGGGATCAACCACCAATTCTTCTTTTGTTGCTGATTTGAAAATAACCGGAATCGATGATGGGCCTGGCGTCATTGAAAGGCTTTCTAGAAATATTAGTATCAATCTTGGATTGAATATCCGTTCCTTTTACATTGATGGCCATGAAGGTTATTTTGAAGGAAAAGTGAGTCTCTTGGTTTTAAACAAAGATCAACTAGAACTGGCTATTCGTGCTTTGAAAAAATTGGACGGAATTTCTACCGTTAGTAGAATAGAACAAGCAGAAAAATAATAAGAGTTCGGTCGTGGGAATGAACCGGAATTCGTTATTCCTTGTTCTCTTACGTATATTTGCTTTTCAAATAGTTATTATTCTATGTCTACTCAAAAAAATCAGGAGAAATTAATCTCGGAAGTCATGAATATTTTTTCAGCACACCTGGAAAAAAACAGTTTCCGTAAAACTCCTGAGCGTTTTGCTATTCTTGAGGAAATCTATCGTCGAAACGATCATTTTGATGCGGAAGCCCTATACATCCACATGAAAAATCAAAATTATCGAGTGAGTAGAGCTACCGTTTACAATACACTTGAGCTATTGGTCAATTGTGATTTGGTCAAAAAACACCAGTTTGGTAAAAATCTGGCTCAGTACGAAAAGTCCTATGGCTACAAGCAGCATGATCATTTGATTTGTGTGGATTGTGGAAAAGTGCTGGAATTTTGCGACCCAAGAATTCAGCAAATCAAAAATATGATGGGTGAATTATTGAAATTCAAAGTAACCCACCACTCCTTGAATCTCTATGGGCAATGCGATGGAGCCTGTGAAAAAACCCAAACCCAAGCCTAAGCTTCCTCTTCCCTTATTGTCTTTTTGAGAATGAAATTCTCATATTGGTAAAAATTCTCTCCTTTTTACCCTTAAATCCCTCTTATTTATAATTGGTAAGTTATTTGCATGTATAGTAATGTCCCAAAAACTGATTTTTTTTTTTAAAAGGACAAAACACTAATCGCGTCCAATTGTAACAACCCGCTTCGCTCCATACCAGTTTAACACACTAGAGCATGCAAAACAAAAATTGAACACTCATGAATTATTCTATCTCCGAACAGAATTCCATTCAAATTGTAAAAGTTTCCAGCGTAATTAACGATCAAGAAAAAAGCGCCATCATCAATGACCTTCAAGTAAAAATCGAGAAAGGTTTTAATCAAATCGTTGTAGACTTATCGCTCATTGAATTTATGACCAGCGTTGGCTTAAATTTCTTGATCAGTACCATGACTCGCTCTCGTAATAATGGTGGGGACATGGCCATAGTCAATGCTTCCAATCAAGTTGAAAAATTATTGGAAATGACAAAGCTTAAGCCATTGATGAATTTGAATGCGAGTATGGAGGATGCGCTTTCTAACTTGGGAGCCAATTAGTTCTTTTTAACCTTCAATAATTCTATTATTCTTTTCGAACCCGAAATAGCCTATTTCAATTGAATACTTAGTCTAATGAATGGACCTAAATCTTATTGACCAAAGCCTTTGGCCTTGATCAACCATTCCTAACACAAAATGATCCATTATTGTTAAAAACAATATTTCAAAAAGTTAGACTTAATCTATAATAAAGGATAAATTTGTGAACCTGCCAGATTCGTTTAATCTGTCAGGTTTTCGTATTTTTAATATTCGAGTTGTTTCTATTCCAAAACAGACACATTTTGGAAATTCTCAGGAATGACAACTTTGTTCAAACTTATCTTTTTATTAAACATGCTTAATTCCCAAATTTATGGCAGTTGATGTTATACTAGGCCTCCAATGGGGTGATGAAGGAAAAGGAAAAATCGTCGATTATTTAGCTACTAACTACGATATTGTTGCAAGGTTTCAAGGTGGTCCGAATGCGGGACACACCTTAAAGTTTGATGGCAAAAAATTCGTATTGCATACGATCCCTTCCGGAATCTTTCGCGAAGACTTGATGAACCTCATCGGGAATGGAGTGGTGATCGATCCTATTACCCTCGAAAAAGAAATTAATAAACTCATTGAAAGTGATGTAAAATTCAGTGACCGATTGCTGGTTGCTAAAAAAGCACACTTGATTTTACCTACCCACCGATATCTTGATGCAGCTTCTGAAGCAGCAAAAGGAAAAGAAAAAATCGGTTCTACCTTGAAAGGAATTGGTCCAACTTATATGGACAAGACTGGAAGAAACGGTGTACGAGTTGGTGATATCTTGGCAGATGATTTTCAAGAAAAATACAACAAGCTAAAAACCAAGCATATGAAATTGGTGAAGTTGTATCCGCCAATTGATTTTGACTTGGAAGCAGAAGAAAAACAATGGTTTAAAAGCTTAGAAGTTTTAAAATCTTTGAAGCAAGTTGATGGAGAATACTATATCAACAAAGCAATAAAAGAGGGTAAAAAAATATTGGCAGAAGGTGCGCAAGGATCAATGCTTGATATTGATTTTGGAACTTATCCTTTTGTTACTTCCTCAAATACAATTTCTGCAGGAGTTTGCAATGGCTTAGGGATTGCACCGAATAAAATCGGAGAAGTAATCGGCATTACAAAAGCGTATTGTACACGAGTAGGTGGCGGACCATTCCCTACTGAGTTGCACGATGAGACGGGAGAATTTCTTCGCAAAGAAGGAGCAGAGTTTGGTGCTACAACAGGTCGACCAAGACGATGTGGTTGGATTGATTTGCCGCAGTTGCAATACACCATTATGTTGAATGGCGTGACGCAATTGGTCGTTACGAAAATTGATGTCTTGAATAAATTCGATGAAATTTCTGCAGGAACTCATTATCATTATAATAATGGAGACCATACCGAACTTCCTTATGATATCGCTACAGTAAAATTAACGCCTAAGTACAAATCGTATCCTGGTTGGAACAGTGATTTGGAAGATATTACGGATTACGATTCTCTTCCTACCAATGCAAAAAGTTATTTAGATGCTTTGGAAAGTTATTTGGAAGTGCCCATTACAATGATCTCTACTGGACCGGAAAGAAAGAAGTTGATCTTGAAAGAAAAGTCTGGAGTAGCGGTTTAAAATATCAAACGAAATAAAATCTATAAAAAAAGCCTTGGAAAAATCCAGGGCTTTTTTTATAAAAGAAATCAAAATATTTTTGATTAATCTTTTTTCGCAATCACAATGTATTGATGATCCAGTGTCGTATCGTCAGAAACAATTTTAGCGTAACCAGCTTCTGTCAATTCCTGCTCCATCACACCCAAAGGAATTCTACTATTCAATGGCGGACCAAAAGGCCCTTGTTTCATTTTAAAATCAATGATGATCAATCTTCCATCTTTTGCGATGCCTTCTTTTAGATGCGAAAAATAAGCTACGCGATCATCAAAATAAGAACTGGTATTTACAATCAAAACGATGTCTGCTTCTCCTGGTTTTAGTTTTGCATTCACCGGAGTAACCAAACGCGTTTCAATTTTATCTCCTAACTCCGTTGGAATCATCGCTTTTCCTTTTTCAATAAAATTAATCGCCGAGCTGTCAATATCAATAGCGAGTACTTTTGAAAGATTGGTTTTTCCAGCCAATGGAAAGGTAAAATATCCAAAAGGACCTGCTCCGATATCTGCCAATGTTTTTCCTTCCAGATTTCCAAGTTGTCGAATTACTTTTAAAGGTTCTTGCCAAATATCTCTCGTATCCGCACCGCTCAACATATTGTCATTGGTCGCTTCTTTTACAGGTGTGGGAGGAACATTAATTTTCTTGTCATCATCGGAATTATAAGAATGCTCGTTGACATTCGTATTTTTCTTAGGCTTGCCCATTGTCCCATCGCAAGAATTCAAATTGATCAATAGCATCGAGATCAATACAACTTTCGCCAAAAACACTTTTCTGATACTACATTTCATTATGGTAGGTTTGTTGGTAAAGTTAATAAAAAGAATAGCCTTTTACTAAAAAGCTATCGGGAAATAGCCGCCATTAAAGATTCCATTTTCCCTCTAACTGCACTGCTTTTTCCTTTGAAATTATTCGCAATCATGGAAAAAGCTAATTTTTGACCGCTTCCTGTTACTGCATAACCGGTATAACTTCTGACTCTGGCCATTCCACCTGACTTCGCTCTTAATTTGCCTTCAGCAGCGCTTCCTTTCAGAATATATCGCAATCCACCACTTTGTCCTGCTATTGGTAATGAGTTGTAAAATGCATCGAAAGTTGTATGTTTTTCACGAACGATGCGCATTACCTCAGCCAATTGATAAGGGCTAATTCCATTGCGAGGAGACAGCCCACTTCCATCTTCTAAAAAGCAAAAGTCCAGATTCAATCCTTGTTTTTCCCAATAGTCATAAATGGCTTTTAATCCTGCTTCTGCGCTCCCCTCTCCTATTTGCTTTTTGCCAATCATTCTTAAATAACTTTCGCAATACAGGTTGATGCTTTTCAAATTCGTCGCTTTAACCAATTCGCTTAGTTTCGGGGATCTATAAGAATAAATTGATTTACGCTCTGATTGTTCAATACCAAGTCGGTTTTCTTCAAACTGCGTTGTTGCCCAACCGCTTGTTTTCAACTGAATCGATTCTAGTTTTTTCATCAAATGGTAAGCGGCAAAGAAAGGTCCATCCGGTACCGCTCCTTTCACAGTAAAGTCTTTGCTTCCAATTGGAATTGTCCCATGCACAAACCCACTGTAAGAATAAGGTGCATTAAAAATGAAAGCATTGTCGCCTGTACCGCGCTCCGCAGACTTCAGTTCATTGACCAGCATAAGGTTGGGAACTTCCGGCTTGATTGATTTGATCTTAGGGATGGAACCGAGTTTTGGATTTTGTTGAAAAGTAAGTTGAAATAGGTTTTCATGAAAATTCAAACCCCAAACAGAAGCTCCGTAATAATTCCCCAAATCTTCCCAGAGCCAAGTATCTCCATTGGTGCGAGTGGAGAAATAAGTGCCGTCCCCAATGATCTTGCCTGTAATTTCTTTTATTCCAGCTTGTTGAATCGCTGCAGCAAACTTTGACAAGACCACATCAATCTTCTCTGCTGCATCCACATGATGTGAACCCAAAGAAGGATCACCATAGCCTTTTATATAAATATTGCCATTGAGAATTCCTTCCGGGGAAATCGTCCCATCATATTGAATCTCGGTTTTAAACTGGTAATCCGAACCGTACAACTCCAACATCGTTGCAGTCGTCAGTACTTTAAGGCTAGAGGCTGGAATTAGAGCCAAATTATTATTATGACCAGCGACTAATTCTCCTGTATTTTGATCAATAATGGCCACTCCGACGGAAGCATTTTTAAACATTTCACTTTTCATAAAAGTATTGACAGCCGTCTGAATTCCATTTTGAGCCAACAAAAAAGAATTAAGAAATAAATAAATGGCCATTCCACAAACAAAGCGTTTCATATATTTGTCTTTTTAAAGTTATATCTCGTTTAATAATAGTAAACAAAATTTCACTATTGAAGTCAAATATAAATATAAGTTGGTTGTTCAAGATGGCTTGGAGGGACAGTCGCAGAAATAAAGCAAGATTATTTCTGTTTGTATCCTCGATTATACTAGGAATTGCTTCCTTGGTGGCCATCAACTCCTTTAGTGAAAATTTACAAAAAGATATAAACAAAGAAGCCAAATCCTTACTTGGTGCCGATTTGGTGCTGGAAAGCAATCGAGTGGCTTCTCCGGATGTCCAGCACATCATAGATTCTTTGGAAGGTGAAAAAAGCCGTATGGTCAATTTTGCATCCATGGTTTATTATCCAAAAGGCGGCAATACCCGATTGGCTTTTATTAGAGCTTATGAAGGCAACTTTCCTTATTATGGGACTTTTACCACAGAACCTGCGGATGCGTACAAAACTTTTAAGAGCGGAGGCAAAGCAGTCGTGGATCGTTCTCTCATGATTCAGTTCGGAATGGAGGCTGGTGACAGTTTGAAGGTGGGTGAAAAAATGTTTGAGATTGAAGGAACAGTCATAGGAATTCCTGGATCAAGTGGATTGACTTCTGCTGTTGCTCCATCGGTTTTTATCCCAATGGAAGACCTAGTAGCAACGAACCTCGTACAGGTGGGGAGTCGGGTCGAATACATGTACTATTTCCAATTACCAGAATTGACGGATGTAGAAAAATTGGGCAAGCAAATTGATCCTGTATTGGATGCAAATGGTTATCGTTATACAACGGTTGAAGAACGCCGAGAAAATATAGGCGAAGCTTTTTCAAGCCTTGCTAATTTTTTAAATCTAGTTGGGTTTATTGCTTTGCTTTTGGGCTGTATTGGTGTGGCGAGTTCCGTTCACATTTATGTAAAAGACAAACTGGCTACCGTTGCCGTTTTGAGGTGTTTAGGAACCAGTGGGAAACAAGCCTTTTTAATTTACTTGATCCAAATATTCGCAATGGGAATAATTGGAGCAGTACTCGGAGCAGCCTTAGGAAGTGGCTTGCAAATATTGCTGCCCAAAGTCCTTGGTGATTTTTTACCTCTGGAGAATATCTCGGCCAGTGTCTCTCCTTCTGCAGTAGTTGAAGGAATTGTAACCGGTCTTATTATCTCTTTGCTATTTGCTCTTTTGCCGTTGATTGTCATCCGCAGAACGTCACCTCTGCTTACCCTTCGTGCTTCTTTTGAAGACCAAGTACAAGAACGGGATTATTTGAGATGGGTGATTTATGTATTGATATTTTTGTTTGTAGGTCTTTTTACTTTTTTACAAACAAAAGATTTAATGCAATCCATATATTTCCCTATTGGAATCGCAGTCGCTTTTTTGGTTTTAGCAGGAATTGCCAAATTGACGGTTTGGGCAGTTCGAAAATTCTTCCCTACCAATTGGAGTTTTATTTGGCGACAAAGCATTGCTAATTTATACAGACCCAACAATCAAACTTTGACACTCATTGTCTCTATTGGATTGGGAACCGCATTGATTACCACTCTGTTCTTAACGCAAGAACTATTGCTCAACCAAGTCGCTATGTCCGGTTCTGGAGATCAACCCAATTTGATTCTCTACGATATTCAACCTGACCAAAAAGATGAAATTATAGATTTGGTAAAAGAATACAATTTACCGATTCAGCAGCAAGTCCCTATTGTTACTATGCGTTTGGACAACTTGGATGGATTGACAAAAACGGAGTATAAAGCAGATACCACTTACCGAACAGAAAGAAAAATTTCTGGATGGGTTTTCAATAGAGAATACAGAGTAACTTATCGCGATTCATTGATAGAAACCGAGAAAATCATTGAAGGGAAATGGCACGAGAGCAATCGAGACAGTTCTGGTTTTATACCTGTCTCCTTATCAACCAGAGTCTCCAATGCCATGTCAGCAGAGATCGGCACAAGAATCGATTTCAATGTTCAAGGTGCGATTTTGGAAACAGTTGTTGCCAGTATTCGCGAGGTAGATTTCAATCGCATACAAACCAATTTTTTCGTTGTTTTTCCAACCGGTATTTTGGAAAAAGCGCCTCAATTCAATGTGATCATTTCCAGAGTAGAAGATCCTACAACCTCTGCAAAATTTCAACAAGCATTAATTACTAAATTTCCGAATGTTTCGGCCATAGATTTGACCATCATTCTTGAAACGGTGGACAATGTATTGAGCAAACTCAGTTTTGTCATCCGCTTCATGGCTTTGTTTAGTATTTTGACTGGATTATTGGTACTCATTAGTTCTGTGATTCTTAGCAAATACCAACGAATCAAAGAAAGTGTTTTGCTTCGAACGTTAGGAGCAAAAGGCAATCAGATTTTGAAGATAAATGCATTGGAATATTTTGTACTCGGAGCTTTGGCTTCCCTTACAGGAATTGTATTGGCTTTCCTTGGAACCTTTCTTTTAGCAAAATTTAGTTTTGACATGGTCTTTAGTCCAAGTCTGATTCCACCGTTAATTGTTTTCTTGGTAATCACAGGTTTAACAGTCCTAATTGGCATGCTTAACTCCCGAGATATCATCAATAAACCACCTTTAGAAGTACTCCGAGCGGAAATTTAATTCTCTTTTTAGGCAAAGTATTTTGATCCTTTTCTATTCCTAAGATTCCTTAGGAACGGTTTTTGAATTCCACTATTTACTACTTACTGATCTTCCCCAAACCTTGTATAAACCCAAACAAAGCCAGAAGACCATTCAAAAAACCAGATGCCGCAGGGCATCAACACTGTTTGCGTATTATGAGAATTCGCCTAACCCTCTTATGGGGAATTTTAATCTTTTTCTGTTCCGTTCACTCGTTGCATGCTCGCCAAGGTACTGCAGTTGATGGAATCCTTAATGAACTTAAGGAAACGGATGTCGACAGCACCAAGATGGGTCTTTTCCTTGAATTGGCTGATTTCCACTCAGATATTGCTCCTGATAAAGCGATCAATTACGCGACTATGGCTTTAGCCATTAGTGAAAAATCAAAATTGGAGCATTATCGATTTCTTGCCATAGAACAATTACTCGATCTTCATTTTAATTATAAAAAGGACCTTGAATCGGCAATGGAATACTTGTCTTTATCAAAGAGTCTAGATACCAATTTCATTGAGATAAATGAAAGGGCTTCCCTATTTGGATACGAAGGAAAGATTAAACTCGCATTGGGTGATTTTTCAAATGCTCAAAAAGCTTTTTTCAAACAAATGAAATTGTATGAAAACAGAAACAATCATGAAGGATTAGCGGATGTGAATCAAGAAATCGGAAAGTTATTTTTTCAGCAAGAAGAGTTTTTAACGAGTATATCCTTTTTCAAAAAATCACTTGATCAATATCGACTTACTTTAAACAAATATGGTGAAATTGAATCCCTAAATTCTCTAGGAAGATCTTATGGTCGCATAGCTGATCACATGCGTAATCTTTACTATGGAAAACAAGCTCTTCGAGTTGCTTTAACTTTGCAGGATAGAAGCTTGATAGGAAATATCAATTTAGAAATTGGAAATGCTTACTCAAACTTAGGGCGTAATTCTGACGCAGGCTTATACTTTGAGGATGCTTATCGCCTTGGCTTGAAGCTTAATAATTCTCACTTGATTTTCCATGGAGCAAATGAACT
>CALIAG010000149.1 GCA_938041325.1 uncultured Saprospiraceae bacterium
AAGGAAAAAGGCTTTGTATGAAGCTTCCGTCGATTGGTGTATAAATACTCGTTTACAGCTTGTCTAGGGTCCAATAACATACTTTTTAAAGTGTAGAGGTACCCTTTTTCCAAGTTTAATTCTTTTAAAACCCCTTCCACGACGGTCTTCATCGAAATTCTTTCTACCTCGGAATCCTGATTTTTCATACCTAAAAACAAGTTTGTCTTGAAAGGATTATTAAAATAGTCGTTTTATATCTTAAGAATACAAAATACTTATTAATTTTGTGCTTTATTTAATTTGAAAATCAAACTCAAAAAGTAATGAAAAAGTTGATATTAACTTCATTGTCGCTGTGTTTCTTGACCTTAGTGTCAATGGCACAAATCAATACCCCTGCACCAAGTCCATCCTGCAAAGCAGAATATATGGTTGGTTTAACTAAGGTATCTTTAGATTATTCAAGACCTGCTGTAAAAGGCAGAGAATTGTTTGTAGATGTTGAGAAGTGGGGAAGAATGTGGAGAACGGGAGCAAATGGAGCGACCAAAATTACATTCAGTGATGATGTAACTGTAGGAGGTAAAGCTGTAAAAGCTGGTACTTATGCAATTTACTCTATCCCAGGTGAAAAAGAGTTTTCTGTAATGTTGAATTCTGATTTAACTATCGGTGGAAATGTTTCTAAATACAAAGAAGCTACTGAAGTTGCTCGTTTTATGGCAAATACCACAAAACATTCAGGCAACACAGAATCTTTCACAATCAATGTTGGAGACGTTACTAGTAATTCTGCAACTATTTCTCTTGATTGGGGTCCGTACCATATTCCATTCAAAATGGAAACAGAAGTTGACAAACGTGTTATGGCTGATATCGAAAAAGTAATGGGTGGTCCTTCAAGAGGAGAATACTACACTGCTGCTAGATACTACTATGACAACGAAAGAGATCTTAAGCAAGCGCTTTCTTGGATCGAATCTGCTAATAAAATTGACAAGAAATACTGGCAGTTGAGATTGCAAGGTCAAATCCAAGCAAAATTGGGTATGTACAAAGAAGCAATCGAATCTGCAAAAGCATCAACGGTACTTGCTAAAGAAGCTGGTAACCAAGATTATGTAGACAGAAATGCAAAAGCTGTTTCTGAGTGGACGGCTAAAATGTAAGAATGTTTTAGTTTTAAACTTTTTAAAAGACCGCATAAAACTTAATCGTTTTATGCGGTCTTTTTATTTTGAAGTACCTTAATCAGCTTTGCAATAAAACTGCAATCCATCTATATTACTTCCCTTTTTGAAACAACATTGAAATAAAGATTACTAAGAGACATCCAATTAAGTTCAACCATAAATAGGCGATTTCAATAACCCCATAATGGCTCAAAGCAAATATGACAAGTACCATGATTTCACTAATCACCGCTGCTTTGAAAACTGCATTTGAACCAATCTTCTTGAACCAAAAAGCGACAGCAAACACACCTAGTATTACTCCGTAAAATAAGGATCCTATTATATTTACTGCTTGTATCAAATTTTCAAATAAATCAGCAAAGACGGCAAAACATAAAGCGACCATTCCCCACATAATTGTAAATGCCTTCGAAGCTTTCAAATAATGCGCATCATCTCGATCTGTCACGATGGTCCGACGGTAGATATCTATGACAGTGGTCGTTGCTAAAGCATTTAGCTCCGAACTGGTTGAAGACATCGCTGCAGAAAAAATCACTGCTAATAATAATCCAACCAATCCAACGGGCAAATAGTTGATAACAAAAGTGATGAAGACATAATCTGTATCTTTTGTTTTGGCATTTGGCGCAGCTTTAAGAATCACGTCTTTTGCTCTGGATCGAATTTCCTTATCCTGCTTTCTATATTCAAAAGCTTGCGCTTGCGCAGCAGATATATTTTGCTCATCATCCAATCGCAAAGCATTGATCAAGGATTGTGAATTTACACCTTGTTTATCGGTAAGTGCTGTATACTCTTTTTCTAGTGCTCGGTATTCATCTGCATATTCAGAATTGATTACTGTCTCGACATTTCCGGTATTAAAATGCAGTGGTCGATCATTGAATTGAAAAAACACAAAGACTAAAATTCCTATGAAAAGCACCATTATTTGCATGGGTACTTTTAAAATACCATTGAACAAAAGTCCGAGTCTACTTTCAGTCAAAGACTTTCCAGAAAGGTATCGTTGAACTTGAGATTGATCTGTTCCAAAATAAGACATGAACAAGAAAGTACCTCCCAGCATTCCAGACCAGAAGTTGTATTTATTAGACAAATCAAACGTAAAATCAACCACATTTAATTTCCCCATTTTTCCGGCAAAATTAAGCGCGTCAGCAAAGCCAACCGCCTCTGGCATTTTGTACATCAATATTATCCCAGCAATGAACATTCCACTCAAAATGATAATCATCTGTTGCTTTTGAGTGACGCTTACCGCTTTGGTTCCTCCCATTACGGTATAAAAAATAACGACTATGCCTATACAAAAAATGGTGACATTTAATGACCAACCTAAGATGGTCGAAAGAATAATTGCTGGTGCGTAAATCGTGATTCCAGCAGCCAATCCCCGTTGTATTAAAAACAAGATGGCGGTGAACATACGCGTACGCAGATCAAATCGACCTTCCAGGTATTCGTAAGCAGTAAAGACCTTGAGTTTATAGTAAATGGGCAAGACAAATACGGCCAGAATAACCATGGCCACAGGCAAACCAAAATAGAATTGCGCAAAACGCATTCCGTCTTCGTAAGCTTGTCCGGGCGTTGAAAGAAAGGTAATTGCACTTGCCTGAGTCGCCATAATAGACAGACCGATGGTCCACCATTTCAGGTCTCTATCACCAAGTAAATAGCCTTCAACTGAATTGACTTTACGCGTTTGCCATACTCCGTAAGCAACGATAGCCACAAGAGTACCAATGAGGACAATCCAATCAATGGGATTCATAGAGGGAGGGTTTAGTTTTCTATTCGGTTTTTTAAGCGTACACTTTTGTAAGGATATAAAAGAATAAAATCAGGACGGCGTGAAGCACCAAAACAAATAGGTACATCCGTTTCCAAGTTTTGAAAATCGGTGGCTTGGTATCGTCTTTTAATAATTCTTTTTCATCAATCATTTAAAAGTGGTTATCAGGTTTTCAAAC
>CALIAG010000150.1 GCA_938041325.1 uncultured Saprospiraceae bacterium
TAGGTAAGAAAGCAAGAATCAAAGAGCGCAAACAACTTAAAAACTAGAACAGTTTTTAATAAAGATATTAAAAGGGTTGGAACTTAGTTCCAGCCCTTTTTTAGTTGGCATCAAATTTTGCCAATAAAAAAGACCGGATTAATTGTTAATCCGGCCCTAGCTTTTAATTCGTCTGCATTGCACTCTGTCCCTAGAGGTTTATGCGAATTTTAAAAGCTACCAAAACACTTAAAAACTTCTTTTCTTAAAGAAGCAACCATTCCTTTTGCAAGAACTGACTGCTTTCTTTTTATCTAAAGCTTTGTTTGATGAACTTCTCCATTTCCATCGTTCCATCTGCATTGATCAACTGAATGAAATAAATGCCATTCTGTAATTGAGAAACATCCAAACTTTGCTTGACAACTCCCTCTTCTATTTGTAAGCTGTATGCACTTAATGTCTTACCTGAAATATCTATCAGATTTAAATGCTGTGCATCACTTTTCGAAATCGTAATCTCCATTTGATCGATTACCGGATTAGGGTAAACATTCAAACCGTTAGAAGTAATTCCTCTTGCTGAACCTCCTGTAAAGTTGGCTTCCGGAGTAGGACTTGTTCTAATTATTTCAATGTAATTATCTGACAAATCAAAGCATTCATCTGATAATGCTACGGTAGCAGCGTTGTCACCAGCTCCTGCAATAATGTTTCCTGTATAAGACAATCCCCATACTCGACAAACACCTTCTCCAGCACCTTCAAAATTTTGTACATTTCCAGGAGGAACTCCAAGGATATTATTTTGATCATCTGTAATGACAAAAGTGAACTTTGATCTTGAATTGTCTTCTACTTTGAAAGCAATATTGTCATCATAGCCATCACCCGCAATTACGTTTACAACAGTTCGACCATCATTCGTCACTACGGTTCCACCGTCAGGTTCTGCTCTGTTAACTTCAATGAAGTTAGAAGAGATTGCCCAACAGCCATCGCTAAATTGTGTAGAGAAAACATGTTGACCAGCTTCAGCAGTTAGGTGACCAGAATAGGCGAATCCCCAAACTCTGCAAACACCTACGCCTGCTCCTTCAAGATTTGCTGAATTACCAGGCAAAGCTAAAATGACATTTTGATCATCAGTAATAACATATTGGTAGTTAGAGTTAGATGCATTGACATGTGCAAAGTCAATGATGTCATCAATGCCATCGCCAGGGCAAGTATAGACTCTTGTATCTCCGTCTGTCGTTTGTACCTGACCACCATCTGGAGTATCTCTGTTGAATGTGATAAAGTTATCAGAAAGATCAAAGCAACCATCGGACAAAGCAACTTCAGCAGCATTGTCTCCTGCACTTGCAGTAATTTCACCAGTGTACGCTAATCCCCAAACTCTACAAATTCCAACACCTGCACCTTCAAAGTTTTGAGTGTTTCCCGGAGGAATTCCTAAGATGTTGTTGTTTTCATCTGTAATGACATAAGCATAATTAGACGCGCTAGAAGCATCATTCACAAATTCGTAAATATCATCTACTCCATCACCCGGACAAGTGTAAACCACAATTTTTTCTGTTGTAGTAGTAACAAAACCTGCATCCAATTCCCCTCTGGTTACTTCAATGTAATTGTCAGAAAGATCAAAACAACCATCTGCTAATTCAACTGTCCCTGCATTGTCACCTGCAACTGCTGTTATTGTTCCAGTGTACGATAATCCCCAAACCAAGCAAACCCCTTCTCCAGCACCTTCAAAGTTTTGACTATTTCCCGAAGGGATACCAAGGATGTTCAAATCTTGATCTGTAATAACATAGGTGAAATTAGAACCGCCTGCTGCTGTATTTGCAAATTCTATCACATCATCAACACCATCACCGGGACAAGTATAAACACTGGTTGCTCCGTCAATTGTCGTTACTCCACCTGCGTTTAATTCTCCTCTTACCACTGTGATAAAGTTGTCCGAAAGGTCAAAACAACCATCTGTTAAATCCACTTCAGCAGCATTGTCACCTGCAACAGCAGTAATGCTACCCGTGAAAGCCAATCCCCAAACTCTGCATATTCCTTCACCTGCACCTTCAAAATTTTGACTGTTTGCTGGTGGCAAGCCAAGAATCACATTGTTTTCATCTGTGATTACATATTGGTAGTTCATGGCAGCACTCGTATTGGTAAACATTACGATATCATCCAAGCCATCACCAGGGCAAGTATAACGCATCGTTGCTCCTGAAGGCATTGCGACAGTTCCTGCATCTGGTCCGAATCTTCTAACTTCAATATAATTGTCAGAAAGATCAAAACATCCATCTGCTAATTCAACAGTTCCTGCATTGTCTCCAGCAACAGCTGTAATTGTTCCAGTATATGACAATCCCCAAACTAAGCAAGTTCCTTCTCCTGCGCCTTCAAAGTTTTGGCTGTTTCCAGCAGGAATTCCTAGTATGTTCAAATCTTGATCTGTAATCACATAAGTAAAGTTAGATCCACCTGCGGCAGTATTTGCGAATTCAATCACATCATCCACACCATCACCAGGACAAGTGTATACAACGTTCTCGCCATCTGCTGTGCTAACTTCGCCTGCATGCAGTTCACCTCTTACAACAGTGATGAAGTTATCAGAAAGATCGAAGCAACCATCTGCCAAGGCAACCTCTGCAGCATTGTCTCCAGCTTGTGCAGTAAGTGTACCACTATAAGCCAATCCCCAAACTCTACAAACTCCTTCACCTGCTCCTTCAAAATTTTGGCTATCAGCTGGTGGCAATCCTAAAATGACATTGTTGTCATCCGTGATTACATATTGATAGTTTGTTGCATCACTTGTATTTGTAAACATTACAATGTCATCTTGACCATCGCCAGGGCAAGTATATCTTCTCGTCGCACCAGAAGGCATTGCTACGGTCCCTGCATCCAAACCTTCTCTTCTAACTTCAATGAAATTCGAAGAGATTTGGTAGCAATCAGAACTTAAAGTTTCGTTACCAACTTGATCTCCAGGATAGACATCGAGGTTTCCAGTAAAAGAAATCCCCCAAACTCTACAAACACCTGGTCCAGCACCTTCAAAGTTTTGACTGTTCCCAGGAGGAACACCCAATACCACATTGTTATCATCAGTAATGATGTATCCATAATTGGCACTTGAATTGGTTTCGTGAGAAAAAGTAATGATGTCATCGTTTCCATCTCCTGGGCAAGTAACGACTACAGATTGTCCACCCGCAGTTGCTACAGAACCACCATCTACATCAGTTCTTGTGATTGTAATATAGTTATCAGAAAGATCAAAACAGCCATCAGAAAGACTAGTTGAAGCAGCATTAGCACCTGCAGGTGTTGTTAATGAACCGGTATAAGAAAGCCCCCATACTCTGCAAACCCCAACAGGAATTCCTTCAAAATTGTGAGTTGCGGCACTGGTCTGAACAAGAATGTTGTTTTGATCGTCAGTAATTAAATAGGTGTATTGCCCATTAGAATTATTGTTATGCGCTAGCGTAAATAAATCGTCGTATCCATCTGTAGTGCAAAAAGTTTGCTCTGTAGTTCCATCATTGAGACTGACCGTTCCTCCATCAACTCCTGTTCGTATAACATTGATCGCATTGGAAGTAATATTCCAACAACCTGTTGAGAAAAAAGTAGAGAAAACGGATTGTCCAGGTTCTGCCAAAATTTCACCGGTGTAAGAAAACCCCCAAACTCTACAAGTACCAAATCCAGCACCTTCAAAGTCTTGGGTGTTTCCGGGAGGAATTCCAATAATGACGTTATCCGTATCTGTAATTACGTAAGTGAAACTGCTAGAAGCAACAGCACCATGGGTGAAAGTAATCACGTCAGATATGCCATCACCGGGGCAAGTATAGACGGTTGTTTCATTGTTGTCAGTAGCTACCGTTGTTGATTCACATTGGGCGTTCATCAAATTAGGAAGCGTGCATGTAAGAAAAAGAATGTAAAGTGTGAGTACACTGAATTTAGGGCTCATAATGAAGTTTTTTGTGAATAAAAAAAATGTTATGAACCAAGTATACAATGACAATTGACTTTTTACATGTCTTTGAACTGACACTCAAAGAATTGGGGTAAAACCTGTTGTTTTTAAATATGGGATAAAAAATGTGAGGTAACCAGTTGATAGTGAGTTGGTTGAGAGAGTATTTTTACGGTCTAAAAAAGATGGATGTGATACTAAGTTTAAAATGTTGTGATATTTCTGTGATAACTTAAGTAGAGAAATTTGGAGAAAAGCTAGAACACTTACTTAACTCGTTTTGTTTCAACTAAAAACAAATCTTCGGCGATTTTAAAATTTGAAATATTTAAATTCTGAATGAGAATGCTTTCCCATCTAGTTGTAAATGGAATTACCCAATTATAATTTTTAGGATCACCAATCATGATCGGCATATTAAAACCTTTAGTTTCTGCATTCCATTTAAAAGTAATTTTTAGATCCTTATCAATTTGCTCAAGCTTGTAGAATAAGGTAGGAAGTTTTGCTTTCCTTAAATATTGATCAAAAAAAGCATCATAATTTTTTCCAGTGCAGGAATTTACCAAGCGGGTAAAGTCTTCGGTTCGTGCAGAATTATAGGCGTGTTGTTCGTAAAATGTTTTTAATAAATCAAACCAAAGTTGGTCATCATCGATTACATGTCTAAGCGTATGTAGGATCCATGCTCCTTTAAAGTAATTGTCTGAATCAAACCAATTTTCCCAATTCACATGCATTGGTCCAAGTATCGGCGCTTTATTGCTAATGTTTGGAGCATCTCTAGAAAGCAGCATGTACTCAATCGCATCTTTGTATCCAAAGGCACATTCTACATAAAGCGCTTCCATATAAGTGGTAAAAGATTCATGCAGCCATATTTCTGCCATATCCGTGCAGGAAAGGCTGTTGCCAAAATATTCGTGTCCGGCTTCATGGACAATCACATAATCCCAATTCATGTTTTCAGGTAGTCCATATCCCAAATATCCTTTTTGAAAGTCATTGCCATAAGCGATACCGGATTGGTGTTCCATTCCAAGGTAGGGGGTTTGAATCAAAGCAAAGCCATCGCGCCAAAAGGGATATTTGCCAAAATACAATTCATAACACAGAAGGATTTTATGGACTTGTTTAAAATGCTTTTTGGCTTTGTCTTGATCCTTTTCAAAAACGTAATAATTTAAGTCCAATTTGCTTCCATCAAAAGCGATGTATTGGTCGTGAATAATGGTGTAATCACCAATGTTTAAACTTAAGTTATAATTATTGATAGGGTAGGAGACGGTCCAGGTATACGCTGTTTGATTGTTTGGCAAATTTTTCTTGGTTTTTAATCTGCCATTCGAAACAGCCATTAAATCCGATTCGACAATAATCGTAGTTTGCATACTATCCGGCTCATCTGAAAGGTGGTCTTTGTTGGGCCACCAAAGACTTGCGCCAACGCCTTGGCAAGCTACCGTAACCCAATCTTTGTTATTGTCATCTTTGTCCCAGATAAATCCTCCTTCCCACGGAGGGTTTTCAGCGACGGTAGGTTGTCCATTATAGTGAACAGTAAATTTGCTTTGACTTCCTTTTAGTTGTTTTGGAAACGTAATAAAAACAGCGTTATCAACTCTATTGAACTTCAAATCTTTGTCTTGAAATACTATTTTTTCAATCTTAAGATTTTCGAAAAGGTCAATTTGCAAAAGCTTGAAATCGGCCATAGTATTGAAATGAATTTCATTGGTTCCGTTTATTGATTTTTCGTTTGGATTTACTTCAATGGTGAGTTTATAAAAAGTAACATCGTAGCAAGTTCTTTCTGCTCGGAGCGCACCGCGTAAGGTATCTGCTCTTGTAAAATGGTGGGTATGTGTAGTTTGGGCCTTGCTACAAATCGGATATAAAATTGCGAAAATAAAAAGGAAGAAGATTGAATTCCTAAACATCATACTAGCCTTTTTTAAATTTTTTAACCGCACGCTTAAAAGCTATTTTAATAATAAAATCAGCGACTCTTGCAGGTACCCAGAAAGTAAGATAATGCGTTATTTTTTGACCAGAAATCACATAGCGGGTACTGCTGTTTTTTCTTAATATCTTCTCAATGCGCTTTGCTACTTTTATAGCAGGAATAGCCATTTTTTCAGAGTCGGCAATGAGTCTATTTCCTTGCTCCAGTATAGGTTCGTATATCGTTCCAGGATAAGGTTTTAAATCGTCTTTTGCTTTCCCCCAAATAGCGGATTGGATTGGACCAGGTTGTAGAGATACGACATCGATACCGTAGAGTAAAAGTTCTCTTCGCAGACCATCCGTTAAGGATTCTACTGCAAATTTAGAAGCAGAATAGGGCGTGACAAAAGGCATGGTAAAGCGCCCTGAAATAGAACTAATATTAATGATCTTTCCAGGTTTTATAGGGTGGTTTTCCTGTGCACCAAGAAGTGGTAAAAAGGCCTTAGTTACACGCATCAATCCGAATACATTTACATCAAACTGTTTTTCAAAATCCTCCATCTTGACCATTTGCAGTGGCCCACTTACGGCTATACCGGCATTGTTCACCAAACCAGTCAATCCATCTCCTTTGAGTTTTTCCGTTAGTTTTTTTGCTGCTGCAGAAACAGCTTCTTCATTTCTTACATCAAAAACCAAAGCTTCAAAATGCTGTGGAAAAAGTTTATTCATTTTAACCGCATCTTCTTGCTTGCGAACACTCCCATACACTTTGTATCCTTTTTCAATCAAATATTTAACGGTGGCATTTCCTATTCCAGAAGACACGCCGGTGACCAAAACTTTTTGCATGCTTTTTTTTATAAAAGTAATAATTTGTTTAAGTATGGGGCTATTTTCATCATTTTTAAATAAATCGTTATAAAGCTTCGAAATAGTTGGATTAGAATCCTTGCTTATGAACAAATTGCCAGTGAATGCTATTATGTAAGTACTTCACTAAATATAACTCAACTATATGATCCGACTGCTTTTTACTTTGGCTTTACTTTTTGCTTTTGATACTTATGTATTTGAAGCTTTCAAAACGATATCTCTCAATTGGAGTGAGCCTGGAAAGTCTGTCGTGTGGAGTTTGTATTGGTCAATCCCTTTATTGTTGATAGGCTTTTTTCTATCGTTAAATTTCGGTGCTGAATCAAAATGGCTAAAAAAGAACCTCGCTTTAATCCGTTCGTCCATCACTTTAACCTACTTTAGTAAATTCTTGATTTTCTTAAGCTTACTGATTGAAGACTTAAGTCACTTGTTATTCCAACTCTTTAATTTAATAGTAGGAAATCAAAATTTGCTATATGAAAGATCGATTGTATTTTCTTCTGTAGGTATTGGCTTGGGAGCTACTGCGTTTTTTCTGCTGATCTATGGAATGATTAGAAATCCCTATCGATACAAAGTCTTCAGAGAAGAAGTAAAGCTGGATAATTTGCCTGCGATTCTAAAAGGGTTGAAAATTGTACAAATTTCAGATATTCACTCTGGGAGTTTTACCAAAAAAGAACCGATTAAGAAGGCCATTGAAATGATCAATAAAGAAAAGGCCGACTTTGTGTTTTTTACAGGGGATTTGGTCAATTCTGTAGCGAATGAAGTCGAGCCATTTTTGGATGTTTTTGATAAAATCGAATCTCGATTTGGAACCTTCTCCATTCTTGGAAACCATGATTATGGGGATTATGCAAGATGGAATACATTGGAGGATAAAAAGTCTAATTTTCAAAATTTGCAAAATATGCATAAAAGAATGGGCTGGGATTTGATGATGAATGAAAATAGATTGGTTGACGTAGATGGAGAGCAAGTTGCTATAATTGGGGTAGAAAATTATTCAGCAAGCAAACGTTTTAGCAAGTATGGGGATTTGAGTTTGGCTTACGATGGAGCGGAAAATGCTGCGGTGAAACTCTTGCTTAGCCATGATCCAAGCCATTGGGAGGATGAAGTCCTTTCAAAATACAAAGATATCAATATCACCTTTTCTGGTCATACGCACGGTGCGCAATTCGGTATTGAGATTCCTGGGTGGTTAAAATGGAGTCCAATTAAATATATTTACAAGCAATGGGCCGGTTTATACAAAGAAGGCCGCCAATATCTGTATGTGAATCGTGGGTTCGGGTTCCTAGGTTATCCGGGTAGAGTAGGTATTTTACCTGAAATTACTGTGATTGAGCTCGGTTCGAAGTGATTATTTTCTTTGAATCACACTATATTTTCCTAAAAAACAGTTCAAATACGGAAAATGCACTATTTCTAAAATAGTAAGTATTGTTTCTTTAGAAATATATTTACTTTTGAGGAACGAACTTACGCTGTGACCTAATGAAGATTACGAACTCAATACTACTTGTACTTATCTTTTTTTGTAGTTGTTTTAATTCGGAAAAGAAGCCGAAGAAAACAGAACGAACTGTTTCTATTGACCAATTGCTTGGCAAATGGGAAGTAGATGCTGCAAAAAGAGATGGCCATATCACGGAATCAGTGAATGGTGCTGCCTTTTCTATATCTGAAAATGGTCAAATAATAACAAATTTGCTGGGGACGGAACAGACTTTTAATTACGATTTAAAAGATACCATTTTAAATACCTCAGGTTTCCAAAATATTATCTACGAGATCAATTCTATAACGGATTCTACGCTTGAACTTTCTACCAATATTCAGAGCAGACATTTCTTGTTCAACCTTTCTCGATCAGAGTAAGTCGTCAACTTAATTTCGGGAACTATCTAAAATAAAAAAAGAAGATCGAGAGGGTCTCCGATCTTCTTAAAGTTGAACAGTAAATTAAATTAACTCTAAGGGTTTGATTTAATTCCGCTCATTGTTCTCCATTAAATGGATGTAAAAAAAGTTTAGTTTATATCCCAACCTAAAATCCTTTACCAGAATTTAAAAAATGCAGAAGAGAAAAACTTTACTAATTCCCTTCTGCAAGCAAGTTGGTTATTTCTCTATTACAATAAAAGTTACAACTCTTTTGGTGTTATGCTGATGCACATGGTAGGTGCCCGCTGCCAAATGAGATACATTTATTGTTGCTGTATTGATAACGTTTGGATCTGATTGGATTTTTAAAACTTGTACCACCTGACCTTTCTTATTTGTAATCGAAAATTCCGATTCCGTATCAGTGGAGAAGAATTCTAGATTTACAATGTCAAAAATTCGTTCAACAGGATTAGGGTAAATTTTTAATTCAAAAGCTTCACCACAATCAGAGTTTGCGAACTTCACTTTAGAGTATTCAAAAGTTCCATCTTTGTCAATGATTTTCAATCGGTAGTAATTCGCAAAGTTTAAATCTTTATCAGCGAAAGTATAACGTGTTGCCTGTGTGCCGCCTTGTCCTACTTGGTATCCAATAGCTTCAAAGTCACGTCCATTCTCACTTTTTTGAATTTCAAAGTAGTCGAAATTGTCTTCCGTCTCCGTAGTCCAAGTCAACTGTGATTCGCAATTTTGAACTTTGACATCGAATTCAGTCAATTCAACTGGCAAAACAGCGTAATTTAATTTTATTCCCGCTGTACCTCCAGAGAAGCTTGCAAGTCCATCAAATTGAACGTAGTTTTTACTATTGCCCGTAGTAGCAGCATTTCCATCCGTCAAACCTAATTTTCCAGGTTGTCCGTTTGTGCCGTTGTTATCCATACTTGTAATATCCGTTGAATTAATAACGTCGCTTGCATCTATGTCAGCTGCATGCACACCACCTGGTTTTTTAAACCAAAAGAAGGTAGAACTTGCGTCTGGGTGAGTCGTTTTCACATCTTCAGCTGCAGTCATTAAATCTGTCAATTCTTCTTGATCGTAGTAGAACTTTACATCAAAGGTACTTCCAGCTGTTGGTGCTGTTTTGAAGACAACATTCCAATCTCTTTCCATAACTAGCGTAGCTGATGTACTGCCAATTTTGTATCTGTTCTGCTCCGTATCTTCGTATTTTATTTCTATGTAATCCATTAAATCCCACATGTGAACCGTGTTAGGACTGCCAGCAGCATTTTTAATTGCAAACAAGTAATTGTTTGGTTCTAAAGGATTGTAAAAGTAGTACCATCCATCTGCTTCTGGTTCACAAAAGACAGTTGCTCTTGTTACTCGAACAGCTGGTGGAGTATTCGCGATCAAATGGCGAGTACCATCAAAATCATATTGAACAGGACTTCCAGGATTGCTTGCAGTAAAAGCGTATTCCACTTGAGGAACGCCACAATCAACAAGGATGTCTCTCCAATCTGCTTCCATATCAACTCCACCGTTGTCAGGGAAAATTTCATCTGGAGTTTGACCAGACGTAGAAGTAGAAGCAGAACTTGCACCTCCATTGTATCCCATATCATTTATTGGTGTATCATAGCTGGTAACCGTTGGTAGCGAAGTATCACTGTCAAAACAATCCAGTAAACCATCTTTGTCGATATCCGTTCCATCGCAAGTACCAATGATGTCATCTGTTTTAGAATCACCATCCAAGATGTCATCCCAAGCTTCCTGTACATCAGGAATGTTGTCGCCATCTGTATCCAAATCCAAATAATCTGGCGTACCATCACCATCTAAGTCAAGTGGTGTACCTTCATTGTCAGCAACATCGGTTTCAATTCCGATTCCTCCGAATCCTACTTTATTATCGTATGCATCATTTAAGCCATCACCATCAGAATCAACTGTTGTAGTATTTGGTAAAGTATAACCTGCTGTGCTTTGTGCTTCTACATTATCAACAATTCCATCATTATCCGCATCGATATCCAAAAAGTTTGGATAGGAATCTGATTCTGCATCACCCGTTAAATACTCATTAGGGAATCCACTTGCATCAGAATCGTTCGTTGTAATTAATGGCGAACCATCTCCTGCATTGGTTGTGTTGCCATCATTAGCAGCATCACCATCATAGGTTGCTGACCAACCATCACTATCACCTGTGTCGAATGTCTCTGGCATAGTTGGATTGTAATCATCCACCATTCCATCACCATTGATATCTGCACCACCAGCTTCTAGAATATCAACTATTCCATCGTTGTCCGCATCAATATCTAAGTGGTTAGGAATACCATCCATATCCATATCTCCATTCGGTAAACTTTCAGGTGCACCATCCGAATCAGCATCTGCAGAAGTTACCATGATAGGGGTTCCTTCACCAGTAATGCCATCGTTATTGGTATCGTTGTCATAAACATTGGAGAAGCCATCATTGTCAGGATTGGCATCTGCAAATGTTCCCGTTGCTGGATCGAAATTATCAACATATCCGTCTTTATTATCGTCCGTACCGCCTGCTTCAACAAGGTCTTGAATTCCATCATTATCTGCATCAAGATCAAGATGATCAAGATTGCCATCACCATCTGTATCTCCTTCAGGATATGAATTTGGTGCGCCATCCGAATTGGTATCTGCTCCTGTTAATTGCAAAGCATGATTGGTATTGCTATCAGATGAATCATCGCCTGTTGCAAGACTGTTGTTTGGATCGCCATCAACAATGTCGTTGAATCCATCTTTGTCAATATCAACATAATTGTCAGCCACTCCATCACCGTTTTCATCGGTTCCTCCAGCTTCTACAACATCTGGAATACCATCGTTGTCAGCATCTAAATCAAGGTGATCTAAATTGCTGTCTCCGTCAGTATCGTGAGTAGGATAAGTATCAGGAGCACCGTCTGCGTTAGCATCAATTCCTGTTAGTAAAAGTGCATCGCTCGTATTGGTGTCAGAAGAATCATCTCCAGTCACCAAGCTGTTGTTTGGATCTCCATCGACTGAATCATTAAATCCGTCTAAGTCCAAATCTGAATAATTATCAGCAAAACCGTCGCCATTCACGTCAGTACCGCCCGCTTCTACAACATCCGGAATACCGTCGTTGTCAGCATCTAAGTCAAGATAGTCTAAGTGACCGTCCTTGTCCATGTCATCCGTTGGAAATGTATTCGGACTTCCGTTTGCATCTGAATCTGGACCTGTGGCCAATAATGCACTAGCTATATTTGTATCCGGAGAATCGTCGCCAAAAGTCAAACTATTATTTGGATCTCCGTCGACAGAATCATTGAATCCGTCATTGTCATTATCTGTGTAATTGTCTGCAATTCCGTCACCATTAGTATCAGTACCTCCAGCTTCTACAACATCCGGAATTCCGTCGTTGTCTGCATCTAAATCTAAATAATCGAGGTGCCCATC
>CALIAG010000151.1 GCA_938041325.1 uncultured Saprospiraceae bacterium
CACGACGAATTGCATGATCCCTTGCGTTCTGTCTAATATATCAGCAAGCACCGGCAGTTCGACAACACACATAGTCAACGTAGAAGATTTTGTATTCAATCCAGAAAATATAACGATCACGGCTGGCGATATTGTGCAATGGAATTGGACAGGAGCGATCGCACATACCACAACAAGCGATGCAACAACAGGATCTGATAGCTGGGACAGCGGTTTGCTGAATACTGGAGCAACTTATGAAAGCCCCGTTTTATCAGCCGGCGTGCATTCCTACTATTGCATTCCGCATGGTGCCCCCGGGAATGTGGGCATGGCAGGAAATATCCAAGTACAAGCAGACTGCACGAATGGCGAAGTCAGTGTATCAGTGAGTTTTGAATCAAGTGGAGGAAGTGGCAATGGTTACAACATCTATGTAGACGGTCAGTTGTGGTCAACAAGTCCTCAGGCTTATGCAGCAAATGGTATTAATACTGTAAGTGTAAATGTAATAGGAGATGGTCAAAATCATACAATAGAAATCAGAGATGTAGAAGAAGCAAGTTGCAGTATTCAGACAACGATAAGCACCCCGGACTGCAATGCGTCTACTTGTCAATTATCCGCAGCAATAGAAGAAACAGGAGCCTGTGATGCAAGCGATAATGTAGAAGTAATTTTAACAATCAATGACGTTGGAGGAAGCACGAGTGGGTTTAATGTAATCGTAGATGGCCAACAACAAGGTCCATTCAGTTATAGTGGAAATGGAACAACAACAGTAAACCTTTTCCTTCCTGGCGATGGCCAAAACCATGCTCTGGAAGTACAAGATATGGGTGAGCCATCTTGCACCGCTTTCACAAATATTATTACATCAAATTGCATGATTCCATGTGTTTTAACCAACATAAGTATAGAAAGTGTTGTTCAAGGAAATCCTGTAACACATGTTATTCAAGTTGAAGATTTCGATTTTACTCCACAAGATATTACAGTCAATGTTGGAGATTTGGTAAGGTTTGAGTGGACAGGAGTGATACCACATACCACAACATCTGATGCGACGAACGGTATGGATGTATGGGATAGTGAATTGTTGGAAGAAGGTGCAACTTTTGAGGTGACTATTCAAGAAGAAGGTCTGCATCCTTATTATTGTATTCCGCATGGAGGACCCAATGGCCTAGGAATGGCAGGAAGGATAACCGCAATTCCTCCTTGTAATGATGGACAAGTATTATTGAATATTTCCTTTGATGAACAAGGTGGAAATTCTGCTTATAATCTTTGGATAGATAATACCTTAGATCTAGGTAGCCCATATCTTTACGATCCTTCTGGTTTGAATTCGATAAATCTAACGCTTGATGGAGATGGTTTAAATCATGAGATACGAATAGAGGATGTCGATGAAGAAGATTGTTTTTTATTAGATTCAGTTTTGCTTATAGAATGTATAACCCAAAATCCTTGTGCGATCTCTTTTACGGCCAATCAAATTTCTGACTGTAACGAAAATGGCCAAATTGGATTTGAACTTTTGGTTACTTCGAGTAGTTCTGGCGAGGCTTTCAATATATTAGTAGATGATAATATTTATCCTGGTGGACCATTTTCCTATGCCCCCTCAGCAACGACAACAGTGGAATTGGCTCTTTTTGGGACAGGGACCAATCAAACCATTTCTATCATAGATACGGATAGTTTAAATTGCGTTTTTACATCAGATATTTTTGTACCCCAATGTGAATTAATTTGTTTAATTCAAAATTTACAAACCAGAAATGGGCAGGGCAGCGTTCATGAAATTTTGGTTCGAGACTTTGATTTTTTTCCAGAAGAAATCAACACAAGAATCGGAGATACGATTCGATTCAATTGGGTAGGTGATATTCCACATACGACGACAAGTGATGCTCTTACAGGCGCAGATTCCTGGGATTCTGGTTTGCTTGAAACGGGTAGTGTATATGATATTGTTCTTGAGAATGCTGGAGTACATTCTTACTATTGTGTTCCGCATGGTGGTCCAGGCGGAATAGGAATGGCAGGACGAATCAATAATGTGCAAGAATGTGATAGCAGTGGAATGGCACTAATTCAGGTGTTATTCGATGTGACCAACGGAAGTGAAGAAGGTTACAAAGTTTTTGTTGATGGTGTTTCGATTCCAGGTGGACCTTATGCTTACGATGACCCAATGGGCAGCAATGATCTGTTTATCTCACTTCCCGGTGATGGACAAACACATCTGATTACTGTCCAGGATTTGGGCACTTCTTTTTGCGCGGCAACCTCCAGCATTGATCTTGTAAATTGCGATGAAACCTGCGAAATATCGCAGACCTCAATTGATTTTCCTATTCCTAGAAATCATGTTGTTCAAGTAGATGATTTTGAATTCATACCTGCCGTTGTAGATGCTGTCTTAGGCGATACCATTGAATTCATTTGGACCGGGAATATACCACATACAGCTACTACTGATGCAACCATAGGTGAATCAGTTTTCGACTCAGGTCTACTTGGTTTTGGATCACGTTTCGAATTTGTTCCAACGGAAGCCATTTCTATTCCATATTACTGCGAACCGCATGGAGCACCAGGTGGTATCGGGATGGCTGGATTGATCAAAGTGGTTCCAACTTGCACTAATGGTTTGGCAAGGGCAATTTTAAATTTCGAAAACAATGGAATTGGACAGTTCTACCAAATTTATATTGATGGAATTCTTTACGATGAAAGTCCTTTTGAATATGGAAGTTCCGGAGTGAATGAAATTGGAATTTGGGTTCAAGGAGATGGTAATTCACATATTCTTGAAATTCGAGATATGGATGATGAGACTTGTTCAACTGAAGTTGAATTTAATGCTCCAATCTGCCCTGTAGATTGTTATATAACTTTAGATGCTGTTGGGCCTTCGGAATGTAATGAGAATAATGAGGTAACCTATGAATTGAATGTCTTTGGTCAAAATATTGCCAGTGAGGGGTTCAATGTTTTTCAAGATGGTGATTTAGTTGCGGGGAGTCCTTTCCCTTACGATCCCTCTGATACAACAAGTCTTACAATGACCTTACCTGGAAATCAAACAACATTTTTGATTGAAGTTCAAGACATTGAAGACAGCAGCTGTATAAATCAAGTGATACTAAATACTCCATTGTGTCAAAATATCTGTTCCCTTGATTTAGCTCTCGAATCTTTGGCTGCTTGCGATGACAATAGTCAATTGAATTACTCATTTAACCTAACGTCGCAATTTCCATCTTCAACTGGCTTTAACATTTGGCTGAATGGAGTTTTACAAAATGCTGATCCAATAGAATACGCCTCAAACAATTCAAATTCATTTTCCATAGATTTAAATGGAGACGGAGCTTTTAATCAACTTGTAGTCACTGATGCAAGTAATATAAACTGTACAGATTCAATTTCTTTTTTCACTGAAAATTGCAGTGTAGCCTGTTCTTTTGAGTTGGTAGATGTTCAAACAACAAAACCCCAAACACATATTGTAGAAGTGTTGGATTTCGAATTTTTACCAAGAGACATTACTGTAGAATCCTTAGACACTATTCGGTTTGTATGGACTGGAGAAATTCCACATACCGCTACTTCAGATGATCAAACTCAAGTGGAAGCTTTTGATTCCGGATTGCTAGGACAAGGAGCAAGCTATGATATAGTGCTCAACGAATTGGGTAACCATCCTTATTATTGTATTCCTCATGGTGGACCTGATGGTACCGGAATGGCAGGCACAATTGAAGTGATTGACCCTTGCGTTGATGATTCGTTAGCCTTATCATTTACCTTTACTGGCAACGGTCTTGGTGAAGATGGATACAATGTTTTTATAGATAATGTACCTTCTCCTGAAAACCCAAGGGCTTATAATATTTTAGGTATCAATAATTTTACAGAAGGAGTTTTAGCAGACGGACAAATTTATCAGCTTAGGATTGAGGATCTGACGGATACCTCCTGTGCACTTGATACCTTTTTCGTTTCTCCGGATTGTACAGATGACTGCTTTGGGTTTAATTCAAACTTTATTTATGAAACAGATCATCCAAATTTAGAAATTAATTTACAAGACCAGACTGTAGGGAATCCGGATAGTTGGTTGTGGACCTTTGGAGATGGCTCTTCCTCCTATGATCAGAATCCAATCTACAATTATGATGAGCCAGGAATATATGAAATCTGTTTGACGGCGAGTTCTTCTAGTTCGAATTTGAATTGTACAGATAGCGAATGCTTAACAATGGAAATAGGAACTTTTGTCTGCCAAGCCAATTTTAATTATTCCCTAGATGGTCTGACTGTCCAATTAGAAGATGTATCAGAGTCTACTAATTCATTAACTTCATGGACATACGATTTTGGAAATGGATTGCAATCTATTGGTCAGCAAAATCCTTCTTTCACTTATGATGGCCTAGGGATTTATGATATTTGTTTAGAAATTCAAGCTGATAATTGTGAATCTGATACTTGTATAAGCATTGATTTAAGCGATGTTTGTTTATCTCTTCAATCTGCTTTTGTTTATGCCATAAATGATGAGCAAGGCGTACAGTTTACAGATATTTCTTCAGGACAAGTTTCGAATTGGCTGTGGGGATTTGGTGATGGAACAATAAGCAGTGAGCAAAATCCTTATCATGTTTATGAACAAGGTGGTAGTTTTGATATTTGCCTTTTGGTTCAGGACTCGATTAATAATTGCAATGCAAATTGGTGTGAAACCATTGATGTTTTTTCTACCTCAATTCAAGATCTTTCTCCCGATGAAAAGCTGATTATTTATCCGAATCCAACGCGAACAAACAATACATCCTTCAGTATTAAAGGAATAGAGGAAAACGATTTCGGTGAAAGAATGGCTTTGAAAATTTATGATATTCGAGGAAGGGTTTGTGAGCAAAATTTTGAAATGGGCCAAAACACAATAGAAGTAACTTTGAAAAATAAGTTGGCAGCTGGAATGTATTTGATAGAGTTGAATTCGAAGTCTAAAATTTATAGAGGAAAACTAATTGTATTATGATGCTTTTACATAAGGATGGACAAATACCTGTCCATCCCATAATAATTCCCATTCAGTTCAAACACTTTTAAAAACTGAAAGTATTGAGGTATATTTAAAAGAAATATCAACTTTAATAGGGTTATATCTTAGGTATAAAATGAATTTGCAAAAAACTACAAATTTTTTCGTTTTTCTCTGGTGCGTGCTTGCAGCCGTAATCCTTTTGGATTCCTGTACGCATGATCCAATATTTGAAGAAATACCCGTAACCCCTGTTGATACAAGTGGCCAGCCTATTGATTCAATGCCTATCGATACGATGCCAGTTGATACGATGCCTGTCGATACGATGATTTTGTTGGAACCTTGTGAACCTGATCTGATTTATTTCAACCAGCAAGTACTTCCGATACTGTTATCTAATTGTGCTTTTTCAGGATGTCATGACGCTGCTTCAGCAGAAGATGGAGTAATCCTCGAAAGTTATGAATCTGTAATAGAGACTGCCGATGTTGAACCGTTTAATTTGAATGATAGCGAAATCTATGAAGTATTGGTAGACAATGATCTTGATGAAAGAATGCCTCCTGAACCAACGGGGCCTTTAAGTAGTACTCAAATTAATCTCATTGCCACGTGGATTTTGCAAGGAGCAGAAGACTTGGAATGTGATCCAAATGCAGCTGGCTGCGAAACGGATGGAATAAGCTTTTCTGGTTTCGTATTTCCTCTGATTCAAAACAATTGCGAAGGTTGCCATAGTGGAAATACACCTGCAGGAGGGATAAATCTTATCAATCATTCCACCATTGCTGCGCAAGCGAATGCAGGAAGTTTGTATGCAGCAATCAATCACGAAGAAGGATTCGAACCAATGCCACAAGGTTCTGATAAACTAGATGAATGTACTATTGAAAAAATAAAAAGCTGGATTGATGAAGGGGCTCCAAATAATTAAAAATCAAATGAAAGGGATTGCAGTTGTAGCTTTGCTAATGTTGATGCTATTGCATACAGGATGTTACTATGATGTAGAATCAGAATTGTATCCAACCACAGAATGCTTGACGCAGGACATGAGTTATCAAGTAGATATAGTACCTATCATTAAACAAAATTGTTATGCTTGTCATGATGCCGCCAACAACTTTGCAGGGATTACGCTAGAAGGACATGGCAACTTAAAAAGATATGTAGAGAATGGAGAGTTACTTAGTGTTGTCCAACACGTCACAGGGTTTTCACCAATGCCAAAAAACGCAGCTAAATTACTGGATTGTGAAATTGAGAAAATTGAGGCTTGGATCGAAAAAGGTGCTCCTGATAATTGATTAATGCAAGGTTTAAATTTTTATAAAATGAAAAAATATTTCAAATACCTCATTTTTCTGTTTGCCATCGGACTTGTTTCTGGATTCTTTATTTATAACAAGCCGCATCAAAATATTGAAAAAGCAAAAGTGGATCAGTCCTTAACAGCTTCAAAACTTTTTACAGAATTTGAAGTAGACGAAAATGCTGCCAACCAAATTTACTTGGATAAGATAGTAGAAATTACTGGTGTGGTCAGAGAAGTATCTGCTGATGAAAATGGAATGACTAGTCTAACATTGAATACAGACAACGAGATGTTTGGCGTTATTTGCCAACTAGATAATTTAACGAAACATAAAAGAACCGATTTTAAGAAGGGAGAAGAAATCACACTCAAAGGTATTTGCACAGGCGTTCTCATGGATGTTGTATTGGTACGCTGTGTTGAATCTTAATTTTGACATTAAAAAAAGAAAAATGAAACTGATCAAATTTTTTGTTTTGCTAGTTGCAATTGTATTTGCACAAACTTCCTATGGCCAAAAATACTTTACCCGATCTGGTAAAATTTCGTTCTCTTCCGATGCTGCTTTGGAACAAATAGAGGCAGTCAATCAAAAGGCAACAAGTGTTTTGGATAGTCAAACGGGAAAGATGGAATTTGCAATTCTGATTAAGGCTTTTCAATTTGAAAAAGCTTTGATGCAAGAACATTTTAATGAAAACTATATGGAAAGTGATAAATATCCAAAAGCTATTTTCAAAGGAGCAATCACAGATCTGTCCAAAGTTGATTTTGGTAATGATGGAAAATATCAAGTAGATGTGAAAGGAGACTTATGCATACATGGAATTACCAATTCGGTAGTAACAGCAGGAATAATTACTGTAAGCAAAGGTAATATCTCGGCAGCAGCAGATTTTGAAGTAGCGGTAGCAGATTATAAAATAGAAATCCCAAACATAGTGAAAGACAATATTGCTAAAATTGTGGAGATCCAGGTAGCTATCGACTACGAATTATTCAATAAAAAATCATAATAAACTTGAGACAAACGACCGACATATGTGTTGAATATTTTAATGCAACTCTTCCAGTACTTATTAAAGGGTTTTTAATCCTTCTATTTTGTAGTTCGGTCTGCTCAGTTATGGCTCAGGAAGAGGAAGATTTGCTTTCTATGCTCGGTGAAGAAGAAACAACAAACTATGCAACTGCTGCTTTTAAAAGCAATCGAGTAATCAACCTCCACTCCATAGAACAAACAGCTTCTGGCGTGATGGATCTTAAAATATCTCACCGATTCGGATTTTTGAATGGAGGATGGTATGAATTATTTGGATTGGATGCTGCAAGTATCCGAATCGGTGCAGATTATGGGATAAGCAAAAACCTAATGATAGGTTTTGGACGAAGTAGTCACGAAAAAACCTATGATGGGTTTGTGAAATACAGGTTGTTGAGGCAAAGTAGTGGAGTGAAAAATAGCCCGATAACATTGAGTGCTTTTGCCAGCACTGCTGTCAAAACTTTGCGCTGGCAAAATCCCGATCGTGAAAATTACTTTAGTTCAAGATTGTATTATACCTATCAATTAATTATCGGACGTAAATTCAGTAATGCCTTTTCCTTGCAAATTTCACCAACGGTGGTTCACCGAAATTTAGTTAAAACGGAATTGGAGTCCAACGATGTATTTGCACTAGCAGCGGCTACCAGAATTAAGTTGACCAATCGGGTTGCTTTGAATGCAGAGTACATCTACGTTTTTAAAGATCAGCTAGCCAATGGGTATAGGAATACGCTTTCAATTGGTTTTGATATAGAAACTGGTGGACACGTTTTTCAATTGCATTTCTCGAATGCGACCTCAATGATTGAAAAAGGTTTTGTGACCGAGACGGTAGGGGATTGGGGCGATGGTGGAATTCATTTTGGATTCAATGTTTCAAGAGTATTTACAATCAATAAACCCAAAATAGATCAGCCAAAGGAATGAGAAAAATCAGTTTAACTTTAAGTATACTTATAATGGCCTTGGCTACCTATGGACAGGAACAGCTGAGTGTCTATGTCTTTGTTGCAGAAAAATGTCCAATCAGCATATACATGGCACGTCCGTTGCAGGAGACCTATAAAGCCTTTAGTGATCAAGTAGCGTTCAATGCTGTATTTCCTTTGAAGAATAGTAAAGAAGAAACGGCGCAGGCCTTTTTAGATAAAAATGGTTTATCTGATTTTAAAATTAAAATAGATAATTATCAAGGCTTTGCACGGAAGTTGGAAGCGACCATCACACCAGAAGTTTTGGTTTTAAATAACAAAGGGACGGTGCTTTATCGAGGAAGAATTAGTGATGCATACAAAGCTCCTGGAAAAATGAAACATGGAACCCGGAAGAATGAGCTGAAAGAAATTTTAGGTAATTTGATCAAAGGAAACGAAATCCCAAAACCTTGGTCACCAGCAATTGGTTGTTTTATTACTTTTCACAATTGAGAAGGTATTTGATTTAATTTAACGTAAGTTGAAAAACACTTGTTTTACTCCTATTTATCTTCTATTTTTTTGCTGTCTAAGCCAGAGCTCTTTGGCACAGACGGTTACCTTCTATGAGGATATCCAACCGATTATATTCAAAAACTGCACCTCTTGTCACCGTCCTTCCCAGATCGCGCCCATGCCTTTTTTGAGTTTTGATGACATTACAGCTTATGGCAGTATGATAAAATATGTTGTCAATACCAATTACATGCCGCCTTGGATGCCTGAACCCAATCAAGTACATCTTAGGAATGAAAGGAGATTAAGCAAGAAAGAAATAAACCTGATAAACGCTTGGGTGGATTCCGGGATGGAACCTGGAAATGCTGCTAAATCTCTTTCAACACCAGACTATGACGATCAGCCCAAAATGAAAAAACCTGATGCTGTGTTTTCCATGCAGGATTCATTTGAACAATACGGTGTCTACTACGATCAATACAAAGTTTTTGTAATTCCTACTGATTTAGAAGAAGACAAAAAGATTAGTGCTATTGAATTTGTGCCAGGAAATTCAACGATTGTTAGATCCTGTTTTGTCTCCATTGATAGGACAGATCGTTCAGACCCTTTGGATGAATGGGATCCCACCTCTGGTTATTTTAGTTTTGGTGAAGTGGGATTTACACCTATGGAAAGCAGATGGTTTACTTGGAATCCGCTACAAGGCGTAAAGGATTATGAGGATGGAGCAGTAAAAGTTTTACCCAAAGGAGCTAAACTTTTGTTTCATATACATTATGGACCGACTTCAAAACCCTTGAAAGATCGATCAGAATTGAGGATTCGATTTTCAAAAGAACCAGATTCAAAAATTATTCAAAACATTCCTTTAATTCACAAATACAATTTGACCAATCTGCCATTTGAGATTGAAAGCAAGGAAGTGAAAAGATTTCATTCTAAGTTTATTGTTCCCTATGATCTAAGTTTGCACAGTATAATGCCGCACAGTAATTTGTTGGGAAATACTTGGGAAGTTTTTACCGTTGATCCTAAATCTAAAAAATCAAAAGTCTTACTCAGAATAGAAGACTGGGATTTTAAATGGAAGGAGCAATATGCTTTTTCGGAACCAATGCTTCTGAAAAAAGGAACAGTCGTTCATGCCCTTGCTCAGTATGACAACTCCGAGAAAAATCTTTCCAATCCCAGCGATCCACCTCGCAAAATGACATGGGGGAAACGCATGTTTGAAGAATTGTTTTTGGTTTATTTTGAAGTGAGCCCAATAGAGGAAAGCAGCAAAATCCAAGCTCTCTTTAATCCATCAATGGTGACGAACGGAAAATTTTCATTTGATTTTGAAAATAAAACACCTCAAAAATTAACCATGGAAATCATCGATTTTAAAGGAGTCAAAAAAGGCTCTATTTTTCAAAATAAACAATTCCATGTAGGACCACAAAAAATAGATGTAAATTCAAAGGACCTGCCTTTTGGGAATTACTATATAGAAATCTCCAATGAAAATCAAGAAGTATTGACTCGGCATTGTTTTTTAAATGTGGAGCAGGATTTTTTTGAATGAATGCTTCTAAGGACTTTGGGTGCTTTAAATTGGCCTAAACTATAGAAACTAAAGATAATCCAAAAATCGCTCTAGCTCATAGCATCCCGTTCCCACCTAAAAAACACCCATTTCCACCCATTATCCCTCTTTACACAATAATGTCTTTTAAAAAAGTGAAAATATTCCCAAAGCTTTCCTTATTTTAGACCTTAAATCTAAAAACATGCAAAAGCTATT
>CALIAG010000152.1 GCA_938041325.1 uncultured Saprospiraceae bacterium
CAATTCTTGTTGTCCACTTAGGTAAAAGGCCTCCTTTTTCCATTTTTTATTAATTTTGGAAGGCTCTGTTAGTACCGCCCAATAGGGATCTTCTTCTCCAAGGGCATCCCAATTTTGTTTTAATTTTTTGATGTTCATTAGTAGAAAGGTAAGGAAAAATTTAAAAAAACGACTGACTGATAAGTTGCGATATCAAATTTGAATGTTCTACATGTTCAAATCCTCCTCTTTCTCTTAATACAACCTTTTTAAATATTACATTCTCTTTCAAGTATCTATTCATATCCTTAAATGATTTTTAGATGCTTAGACTTAACACTTTTATTGGATTATTACTTTTTCTCTTTTTCGCATCTTGTACGCCAGATGATGAATCTTTTCAAGAGGTGAAAAAAGTAACTGTAAGCATTTCAGCAGGTGTAGGACATCACATTACAGCTTATGGAAATAGGACAAATACTTTTTTAATACTCGTGGATGAAAATGAAGAAATCCTGGATCAAAACCAATTAATGGTTAATCAAGTTACAACCGTGGAGACCGAAGAACTTGAACCAGATCAAGAAGTTTCGCTCTACGTTATCGTGGAAGAACCAGGCATAGGTTCAAACCCAAAAACAAAATTTTTAGTCCAAAAATTTACTGATGTTGAAGGGGCTATTGATATTGTAATTCCTGATAAACCAAGGACATATTTATTAAATGTTGTTTTGGAAAATTGCAACATAGATGAAGTTGAGAGCCACACTTCCAATATCATTGAAGTGAATCAGGAATCAACAGAAAAAATTGAATTCGATGTACGATTCCCAGAAGAAGCTACTGATGTCTATTGTTCAGTTAAGAAAAAAGGAGACTCTCAGGAGCGGTATATTTGGATAGAGGATGCTCAAAAAGGTGCAGAGATCGTATTGGATTATAATGCATTGCCTTTGGCAGAAAAAAATGTCAGCATTTTATTTCCTTCAGATACACCATTATTAGCAAGAACAAAAATCACAGCTTACAATGATAGCAATTACGCCCTTGGGACCAGTCTAATAGATGATTACGATATTGAATTAGAAGACCAGTCTTTGCTGTTTGACATTGCTGACAAGAGATTTGAAGAATATTTTGTAAATTTTTACCTCAATAAATCAAATGATGCGTCTTACCAACATGCATATTTGGCCAATACTTTTGAACCAGCATTTGCTTATTCAGACATTGATTTCGAAATTATCGATCAAGAACAAGGCAAACGCATAAGTTATGCCGCAAATTCGGATTTTGATTTTCACACTGCCTCGATTTTCAGTTATAATAATAGTGAATTGAGTGTCTATTATTATATCCACGGTGTTGCTTCAGATGAAAAAGAAATCTTGTTCAATGGTGACCTATTATTAGAATTCACGAAAGATTACCCCAGCTTCAATTTTGAAGAAGGCATGACAGGATTGCATTTAGAACTTACTCGATCTAATGAAGGACGAGACCTGGAAAAATTCATCCATAGAGAAATTTTGACTGATGAGGATAAACCTTATTTATGGAAAGAAGGGCTTGAGAAGCGGTGGTAGGGGAGATTTGAGAAAATTAATATTACTAGCTTCATGATAAAAAATAAATGATTGGAGTTCGGTATTGAAAATTAACCTTTTAGGATGGATGTTTGTGGTTTTAGGGAGAAGTTTTTTGTGAAAGGTAATTTAACTTCTCTTCTATGGCTACTTACAGACTGGCGAAATGGAATTTCTTATTTTGGAATTGTTGAAAATAAAAGAGGCGCGGGTTATGATTTAGGTTCCGTGCTGATTATTGCGCTGTGCAAGTGAGAAACTACTACTTGAGATGTCCACTCCTGTCACCTTTTGATAATGGGAGCAAATGGCTTGAGACATCCTACCTGGACCACAACCAAAATCTAAAACGGTGCCCTTACGGTGATTGTCAGGAGAGATTGCTGCTTTATACCATTTAGGTTTGAGAATGTCACTAATATTTCGACAGAATTCATCAATCTCTGCGTTAAAAATACTCGCAATAGCTTAGGCTATTACTGCGTTTTTTGCCTTGATTTTGAAGAATTCTATTCAAAATCTATAGCGACATCTTCAATCATAAATGGTATTAGAAAATAATTGACTCAATTCTTGTTGTCCACTGAGGTAAAAGGCCTCCTTCTTCCATTTTTTATTAATTTTGGAAGGCTCTGTTAGTACCGCCCAATAGGGATCTTCTTCTCCAAGGGCATCCCAATTTTGTTTTAATTTTTTGATGTTCATTAGTAGAAAGGTAAGGAGAAATTTAAAAAACACTTTGGTAGAGGCATTCGCTTCTGTAACTATTGACTTTGATCTTCTAAATCAAGAATCTCAAGCTTTATCCTGAAGAAAAACTAGCCTAACACATTTTATCCTCACGATGAAAGATGAACTAAGCCTTATATGCAATCGAAATTTGTAACTTTATAGAAAAGTGTTTTTTTGAACGCTAAATAAATCTTATATTTCTCAT
>CALIAG010000153.1 GCA_938041325.1 uncultured Saprospiraceae bacterium
CAATTTGTTTACTCCAAATTCATAATTTTCAAATTGAACTTTAATGCATTTATATGATACAGAAGAAGACTAGAAAATACTACGTACAAGCACTAAAATGAATCAGAATAAATTAGAGTAAAATATTCAAATGTTTACCCATTGTTTACCCTCCTAAAAATAAAAATGCGTAAACAATTATTAATCAATCGTTTACGCACTTGATCTGTGACCCCGGGAGGGTTCGAACCTCCAACCATCAGAGCCGAAATCTGATATTCTATCCAGTTGAACTACGGAGCCGGTGAATCGCAAAGGTAATCCTTGCATTCAAAGTAACAAAAGAATTCGCATTAAAGTTTCCGGTCTTTTATCTTTGTGATTTAGCCTAGATATTCCTTTAAAATATCTTCCTTTTGAGAAATTTGAATTATTTTCAATAAAATAACTTATTTTATCAATATGATTCCTACTCCCTTTAGTGGTCAAAACCGAATACAACTCAACAAGCGTGAGTACATCCTTGGTATTGGCAGCACACTCATCATATTTCTTCACATCGTCATGTACGCCTTCGAATTTCGTAAAATCCATAATTTACTGAACCCTAAATCCTTGTTACTTTGGGCCTTAGGTCTAGGTATTGTAATCGGCGCTTTTATCGCTTATCAATTTGCAAAAAAAGAATTTGACCTTTTTGAACAAATGAAAATTTACGTAATAATAGTCGTCCTGACTTGCTTGGCGATGCCACTTTGGATCAACCTTACCAATCGCAAATGGTCCGTCCATCCCGTAGAATATAAAGCAGCCGAATTCGTGACCAGCAGAGCTTTTATTGCCAGCCGTTCGGGTAATTTTGATCCGGGAAAAGGCAAAAACATAGACGGTTACGAAACCTCTTTTGTATTCAATAATCGCTTGTATACTTACCAATCGAGTACCAATGCTTTTCCAAATGCAAAAGAAGGTGATTCAGTCCAAGTCGCATTCCAAAAAGGACTTTGGGGCTTTGAATATATTGTTGCAGATTAATATTAGAATTCCCTATCTTTCCGGCAAGACTTATTCAAGCCATTCATGCAATTAAAAAAGAACCATTCTTTAAAAAAATTCAACACCTTTGGCATTGCTGCTAAAGCAGAAAATTTCTATTCCGTTCAATCTGAATCTGATTTTCTCGATGCATTAAAATCTGCAATACGACCTCTATTTATTCTGGGTGGCGGCAGTAATTTATTGTTGACGAAGGATGTAAAAGGATTAGTGATCAAGAATGAAATAAAAGGAATCAAAATAGAACGACAGTTCAAACATTGTGTTCATATCAGCGCTGGTGCAGGAGAAAATTGGCATGAATTGGTTCTGTGGTGTATCAACAAAAAACTGGGCGGCATTGAAAATCTATCTTTGATTCCTGGAACCGTTGGAGCAGCTCCTATCCAAAACATTGGTGCATATGGTGTGGAGTTGAAAGAAGTATTTGTAAAACTCGAAGCCATAGAAATCGCAAGCGGAAAAAAGAAAATATTCTGGAAAAAAGATTGCCAATTTGGATACCGCGAAAGTGTTTTCAAACAAAAAGAAAAAGGCAATTATTTTATTACTAAAGTATTCTTGCGGCTGAATAAAAAACACAACCTCAACATTAGCTACGGCGCTATTAAAAATACGCTTAAAGAGCAAGGGATAAAAAAGCCAAGTATCAAAACGATTTCTCAAGCGGTTATACAAATCCGATCCAGCAAACTCCCCGACCCTGCTAAGATTGGAAACTCAGGAAGCTTTTTTAAAAATCCAGAAATTTCTAAAAGCCAGTTTAAAAAATTACAAAAGCAATTTCCAAATATTGTGTTTTACGACCTTCCAAATGGCAAAGTAAAAGTCCCTGCAGGTTGGCTTATCGAACAGGATGGTTGGAAAGGCAAAAGAGTTGGCCATACCGGCGCGCATAAAAACCAAGCTCTTGTCCTTGTCAATTACGGCAAAGCAACCGGGCAAGAAATTCTCCAGCATGCAAAACGCATCATCGATTCTGTAAATAAAAAATTTGGAATAAAGTTGAAGGCGGAGGTGAATGTTTATTGAGTATTAAAAGGCAGAACAGGATTTTTAAGATAAAAAAGATCATCAAGATGCGATCCTATTTTGTACCTGATTCATCTCTAATATCTTCTACACTTAAATCCTGTAAAATAAAATCTACTCCAGCTTTCGCATGAATCTTAGTGGTATTAAAAATTGGAATTTGTAAATCTGTTTCATCTATCATCAACGGAAATTCGGTGCAACCCAAAACAACACCGGTCACTCCTTGGTCCACAAACGATTGAATCACATCGAGGACATACTTTTTAGATTCAGGAAGAATTTTTCCATAAGTCAATTCTTTCATAATAATGCGATGCAATTCTTCGATGACTTCTGGCTGTTTAGGTACAAATACTTCAATGCCATTTTTCGCTATTCGTTGTGTAATGAAGTCTTCGGTCATCGTATATTTTGTACCTAAAAAGCATACTTTTTTGATACCTCTTTTTTTGATATTTTCTGCCGTGGCATCTGCAATATGTAAAACCGGAGTATTCAATTGTCTTTGAACTTCTTCGTAAACTTTATGTGGCGTATTCGCACAGAACATCAGTTTTTCTACTCCAGCATTTTCCAGACGCTTGCCTCCTTCAACCAGCATATCTGCTATACCTGACCAATTATTTTCAACCTGATATTTATGCACCTTAGCTTGATTTAAGGTATAGACCATCAGTGGCGGATTGGTATTATTGCCAAAATGCTGATTGACTGATTCGTTGATGTAACGGTAATATTCTATCGTCGAATGCCACGAGGTGCCGCCAATTAAGCCAAGTACTTTCATATTTTCATTTGCGGGGAGCGTTGAGTTGGTATTCAATTCTGCTTCGGAATTTTGACAACTAAAAAAAGCAAATACAAGAAGATAGGTCAAATACCGCATTGATAATTTATTTTTCAAATGATTATAAAATGCTCTTTAACTTAGATGTAGTTTCTCCCGCTCAAAGAAGATCGTTTTTTTACAGCTAGTTTTGGTCTCCAGACCAAGAGACGAGTTTTACCTAACAAAAAAAATGTCTTAAGTAGGAAAGATATTCAAAGTTAAAACTAGTCTCTCCTTCCCGAGGGAGACGGAAGAGGGTTTTTAATTCGTCTCTTGGTCACAGACCAAAACTAGCTAATTCTTTTCAAGAACTTACCCCAGCCCATAACTCTTCAATCGAACCTTCTTCCCTTTTGGAGTAAAAGAAAAGTCTTCGAAATTCAGGACAACACCATCCAAATCTTCAAGGACCGGACGCTTATGAGGTGTGATGATGATCAATTCTTTTGCACAAGAAAACAGATTCATCACCAAAGGGTACAATTTCTTTTCATCACAAAGGTGCATCGCGAAGCTGCAAATGATGGCAGAAAAATTTCCGGATATTTTTCCTTTGATAACATCGTCAAAAGACCAATTGTAGCAAGGTTTATTGCATTGAATACTGTAAGCTTTTTGGGTGTATGGATCACTGCCTTCCGAGTCAGGAAAACCAAGATCATCCAACATTCGAGTCACCTCTCCACTACCTGCACAGAAGTCGAGTACATGACTACAGTCAATGCGAGAAACATTCTTCTTTAATAAAGATTCAATTTGAAGCATATGAGGATTGGAATAGGTGTCCCCATTCTTAAGGTAATACTGTTCAACCCCTATGTCTGCATATTCATCTCGAATTGCCTTCATACACTAAATTTTGTATTTCACTCAATTGGCTTATTTCAAATTTAGGCTTTATTTCACTTTGATTCAATTTCTTGGAAGGATTAAACCAACAAGTGTCTAATCCGTACCTATTGCCGCCTTTAATATCGGAGTTAAGGCTATCGCCTATGACCAAAACGCGATCTTTATTCGGCTGGCCGATGTTGGCAAATGTAAATTCAAAAAATGCAGGGTCAGGTTTTGCAAAACCGATTTCGTCTGAAACTATAATTGTTTGAAAATAAGAATTCAGAGCTGCTTCTTTAATTCGAGGTCTTTGTGCTTCTTTTAAACCATTGGTGATGATCGCCAATTTTGCGGATGCTTTAAGATCATCAAGCATTGAAGTTGCCCCATTTAAAAGAAAGGTATTTTCAATAATTTTGGTAATATAAAGGGCGTTAAAAGCGCCGCCATCACCGGTCAATCCCACTTTATCAAAAAAACGATTGAACCGTTCCGAACGCAATCTTTCTGCAGTGATTTCTTTATTTTCAAAGGCCTCCCAGATTTTAGCGTTTATCTTTTTATAACTCGCATAATAAGTACCTGGATCTTCAAAACCAAAATCAAGCAATGCTTCTCGAAAAGCGATGTCAGAAGCTTTGGTAAAATCAAGTAAGGTATTGTCTAGATCAAATAAAAGCCAATCGTATTTCATCAATTTTGTTTCGCAGCCGGATCCGCTTCAGGATAAACGTAAGGCTTTTCTTTTTTGGATAAAATTCTAGTATAACGTTTTGGGTTAAGTCTTACGTCTTGAAGCAACAAAGCCATTTCTCCACTCGCTTTATTCAAGTTGTTATACAATTCTTCACTCTGTAGTATTTTACCCATTGACCCTTTTCCATTTTTCATATCAGCAGTCAATTTTGTTAAGTTAGCCATCAACTCTTCTGTACCTGCGAGGGTTGTTTCAAGTTTTTTCAAAGCTGAACTCGCCCCATCCATTGTGGTATTTACTTTCCCGACAGTCGCACCAAGATTTGCGTTTTTTAATTGACCGGTCAACGCAGTTGTATTGGAAAGCAATTCTGTAATTTTTGCATTATTAGAAGCAAGGTTGGAAGTAATCGATTCAAAGTTCGTTAACATGCCATCAATCTTCCCAGAAGAATTGCTCAACAAAACATTCAATCTAGCAGTAAGCTGACTCATATTGGCTACCGTTTGCTTCAGATCCGCTACGGTTTGAGTGTTCCCTCCTCCTCCTTCTCCATCCATACCTACTTTGGCCATCAAAGAATCTACTACTTTCGAAAGTCCAAGTCCCAACTGATCTGTGTAAGCAGGAATCTCTGACGGATCTACCATGGAATACAATAAGCCTTTTACTTTTCCTTCAAGGTTGTCACCTGACTCGACGCAATCTGCACCGGAGCAAGGGCTTTTAAACTCAATCGAAATTCCATTTCCAGACATTACGCCTTGACTTTTGATCCATGCGATGGCATTTTTTGGAATTTCAATTCCTCTATCGATATTTAAAGTTACAATGATAGATTGCATCAACTTCGGTTCCAATACCATATCCTGTACCGTTCCAACTTGAAACCCTTTGATGGTAACTGGTGCAGAAACTGCCAGTTGGTCAACGGCTTTGTACTCAACATATAATAACTTGGAAGATGTTAAAACGTTTTGACCTTTTAGAAAACTGTAGCCCCAGAAAAATATTCCAATGACGATTACAGCGAAAAGACCAATTCTAGTTTCATACGACATGCTATACTCTTTTTGTTTTTGCCCTACAAAATAACAGGGCAGACATCTTTTATTAACGATTGAAATCAAATCTTGTTTTGAAAAAAATTTGAGCGGCTTTTCTCTAGTCAACACTCAAATACTTCAGAACAGAAAATTTCTGCAAAGGAAAGGAAAAAACAGCAACTTTAAGCTATTGAATTTAACTAAGAATATTAATAGAGAGTCATTCTCCTACCTTTTGAGCTTACCGAACACGTTTGCCCTTTTCATAAGCTACAATAAATGCAAAATCAAATCCATTTTGTCGCAGTTGGCTTTGAGCAGCTTCCGCTTCTTCAAAAGTCTTATAGCCAAATGCAAGGTATCGATAAAAATTTCCTTCTCTTTTAACTTCTATGGGATTAGAAATATTCGCCCATTTTCCACTTTTCGTATTCACCTCCGCATCTGTCAAAGCCAATTGAATTTTATATTCCATATCTGGTTCGACAACTTTATATCTTGTAGAACCCACCGTTTTACGAACCACATTCTCTGATTTATAAGTTGGTTGCTTCACTTCCAAAGGTGCTGGATTATTCACTGCCTTTGTATATGTTCTTTTATATTCCGTTGAAATAGGTTCTGGTTTTGGGGTATAAGTATCCTTATTTGAACTGATAACAAGGTTCGTATTGGCGTTCGTATTGGCGTTTGAACTAGCGTAAGTTGTCGAAGGCTGACTAGTATTCCTTACGACCTGGTTCCCTGTTTCTACCTCAATTTTATAATCTTCAAATGCCTTAAATATTGAATTGGCAATATTGGTTTGACCAAAACTTCCAGCCAAATAATTTTCATCTGTCTGACTGGTCAAATAACCTGTTTCAATCAGAACACTCGGCATCGTCGTTTTGCGAAGCACAACAAAACCGGCTTGTTTCACGCCTCTACTCTTTCTTCCCATTTTATATTGAAAATTATCTTCAACTTTCTGGGCAAACTGAATGCTTTGCTCCAAGTATGCATTTTGGAACATGGATAGAATGATATGTCCTTCCGGAGAATTTGGATCATAGCCTTCATAATGATGTTCATAATTGTCTTCCATCAAAATGGAGAGGTTTTCCCGTTTGGCCACATTCAAGTTTTCATCAGCGGTATGCAGTCCCATTACATAGGTCTCTGTGCCATGTACATGTGGTCCATTTTCTACTGCATTGCAATGAATGGAAATGAATAGATCCGCCTTATTTCTATTTGCGATAGCCGCCCGTTCGTGTAAAGGAATAAAAACATCCGTTGTCCGAGTATAGACAACATTGATTTCAGGATAGTAGGTGGAGATGGTTCTGCCTAAATTCAAGGCAATTTTTAACGCTACATGCTTCTCTTTTGAAAAAATTCCGCTACAACCGGGATCCTTTCCACCATGTCCGGCGTCAATCACGATTGTTTTTAGGTTATAATTCTCCTCCACTAAGCCATCTTTGATATATTTGCCAAAGATTGCGGCACTTTTAGTGTCAATTGTGTTAAAATTGGGGGAGGTGTAAAGCGAAAAGAGTAAAAATAGCGTTACAGAAGGGAATATAGTTCTCATCCTCTTTTGATATTTGAACATTGTGTTTCAAGTGTCGTAAATAACTACAAACAAGTCTATTTATAGTTGGATTTCATAGTCTAACTACAAAGAAACGTAAATAATCAGTTGAAAACAAAACTACTGATAATATTTTTCTGCCTGATTAGCAGTGTTTTAAGTCTCACTGCACAAACTGAATCAGACATCATTGGAGTACAGGACAGCATTCGCCCTGATACACTTGATCTGTTAATGCAACAGAATATAAGCAATACGGATTCCTTGCCTTTTAGTTCTATTGACTCTTCGTTTTCTGGATCCTTCGCCAATTCCAATCCTTCAAAAGTAATTTATTCTCAAGATTCTCTGGATGCGCCCATTGATTACAACTCCAAAGATTCAATGGATTATGACATCAAAAATGAAAAAATCCACCTTTGGGGAGAAGCTTTTGTAAAATATACGGATCTGACCATTACCGCTGATTATATCATTTTTGATTGGGGAAATAATGAGGTAACGGCTATGAGTACCAAGGATTCCTTGGGCAATGAAAAAGGCAAACCTAAATTTGAACAAGGCACTCAGAATTTTACGTCCGGTAAAATGCGGTATAATTTTGATACTGAGAAAGGGATTATCTATGATGTTGTAACGAAACAAGGAAGTGATATTTATGTACATGGAGCAAAGGCGAAATTCCAAAGAATTCCCGGAGACAGTTCTTCGCACGAAGATATCGTGTATAGTGAAAATGCAATTTTCACGACTTGTACACATGACGAACCTCACTTTGGTATTCGGAGCAACAAGCAAAAAGTGATTGCCAACAAATTGATTGTAGTTGGTCCTTCTAATTTAGAAGTTTCTGGTGTCCCTACTCCACTGTGGTTGCCCTTTGGATTTTACCCAGTTACGGAAGGTCAAAGTACGGGATTATTATTTCCGCGAAATTATGAATTTTCAGAAACACAAGGTTTTGGATTACTAGGTGTTGGTTGGTACTTTCCATTTGGTCCTCATTTTGATTTGTCTTTGACCAGTGATATTTATACGAGAGGATCTTGGAGATTGCATGCGCGATCAAATTACGCCAAACGCTATAAGCACAATGGTAATTTTTACATCAGTTATGCCAATATTAGAAATGAAAATGAATTCGGTTTTTTCCAAGCGGATCCTTCTTTTCAAATTACCTGGCGCCATTCACAAGATGCTAAAGCACATCCTACCAATACCATTAGTGGTAACGTAAGATTTCAAACGAACGGCTTTCGCCAAACCAATGAAAATGAAGCCCAAGCTCGATTGGAAAATACAACAAATTCTAATGTATCCTTTACACATAACCCTAAAGACAAGCCCTATAGTTTGTCGGTATTCCTCAGTCATTCGCAGGTAAATTCTACCAACCAAATAGACATGACTTTGCCAAACGTTTCTTTCAAAATGAATCGTATGTATCCTTTTAAAGGATTGGGTAAAAAGAAAAGTAGCAGTGAAAAATGGTATGAAAAGATCAGTTTCAAATATGACTTCGATGCTAAAAATCAGTTGTCTGGAACGGATACGACTTTTTTCTCACAAGAGACCATAGACAATGCACGATTTGGAGCAAGGCATCAAGTGAAGACCGATTTAAAATTCAATTTGTTTAAATATTTCAATGTAAGTCCAAGGTTTAATTTTGATGAAATCTGGTATTTCAAAACCCGAGAAATTGGATTTGATCCGACAACGATCCAAGTGTTTGATACGATTGTTGATCCATTTATTGGTGACACCGTTATTAGTTTGGCAGAAACAATTTACGGTGAGACAACAGAAACAGAAAGCTTTGGATTTGCTCCTTTCCATCGTTGGGATGCAGGCGTTTCTATTTCCACAAAAGTATTTGGAACAGCACAGTTTAAAAAAGGTTGGTTGCGCGGAGTTCGACAGACCATAACGCCTACCTTGACTTATACTTATGAACCCTCTTATATAGATACCTCTCGGAATGATTATTTCCGGTATCACGATACGGATTCCCGGCCTGATTTCAACGATCCGGAACGCTATTCCATTTTTGTGAATCCAATCTTTGCGACTCCTTCGACAACCGGCCAACGAAAATCACTTGCCTTTTCTGTCAATAATTTATTTGAAGCAAAGCTCTTTTCGAAAAAAGATTCTACCACTAGAAATATAAAATTGAATGATCGACTTTCGGCAAATATGAGTTACAATTTTGCTTTGGATAGTTTTAATTTATCCGACCTGAGTTTGAGTGGGAATACCCGATTTTTTAAAGGAATAACCAACTTAACTTATAGTGCAAGTTTCAATCCTTATACGCAAGGCGCTGACGGTATCTCAGACCCAACCTACTTATGGGAGACGGACAATAAGCTGCTCCGATTAACTACGGCGAACATTGGGTTTCGATCCAGTATTTCGGTAAAGAAAATAAGAGATTTATTCGGTAAAAATAAAAACAAAAGAGAGGAAGATTTGGAAGAGGATGATATCATTCCATTCGAAGAGGTGAATGAAGAGGAAAGATTAAGTGGAGTCAGGCGTGACCCCTTTGCGGATAAAGACGACGACAGACCACCTATTGCAAAAGGAGAACAGAAAAAAGTATATGGAAGTTTCTTGGACTTGTTTGATAAATTTTCCATCGCTCATGATTTTAAAATCCAAAGGCGGTTGGTTGCCAATTCACAAAGAGATACCATCACTTTTGTTCATTCCTTACAAGTGAGAGGTTCTTTTCCATTGACGGACAATTGGAATGTGAATTTGAGTAATATTTCCTATGATTTCGTCAACAATCGGTTCGTCTATCCCTCGGTAGGTTTTTCTCGAAACCTGCATTGCTGGTTGATGGAAATGAATTGGTTTCCGAGTACTGGAGTTTACAACTTTACGTTGCGTGTGAAGCCGGGGTCATTGGATTTCCTCAAAATTCCTTCGATGCGGAATAACCAGGATAGGCGCTGATGCTGCTAAATACTTCTTTCTTTTTCGTTTATAAAAGTTTGAGTTGTTGTATTATTTAAAATCATATCTGCAGCTTTCTCTCCGATCATATAAACCGGTGCATTGGT
>CALIAG010000154.1 GCA_938041325.1 uncultured Saprospiraceae bacterium
CATATTAGCGGGATTGGTCTTTGCTGGATTATTTGCAGCGATCATGTCTACAGCTGATGGATTTTTAAATATTGGTACGGCAGCAGTAATGCATGACATACCGAAAGCTTTGAATTTCACATTGACTAATGAATTATTTTGGGCCCGAATGACCACTTTTCTAATTACCGTTTTAGCTTCTGGTTTTGCGCTTTACTCCGGAGATTTGATTGCTATATTGGGCGCTTTTGGATGGGGAACTTTTGCAGCAGCTATAGTCCCCGTTGTAACGATAGGGTTCAACTGGAAGAAAGCAACTCCTATGGCCGCTAATATTGCTATCCTTTCAAGTCTGATAATTAATTTCGTTTTAAAAATTTCAAAAACACCAATCCCTTACAATATCGACGTTGGCGCAATAGCATTGGCCGTCTCAATGATTCTATTTATCAGTATTTCTTTATTATCCAAAACAGTAGAGATGGATCCTGATGTGGAAGCGGTAATGGATTTGTAATTTTGTTCTTCTTTTTTACACCATTGGTTGTCCTGCATTTTTCAAACGATCCAGAGTATCGGCGCCATACAAGGCACCAAAAGCTTCATCTAGTTCCAATGCAGATTCATGCAATAAAGTATAGTAAACAAGATTCGTGTCTTTAGAATGATAAGCTGCAACCAAATCAGAAATCACATTATACGCTCCTCTTGTTTTCGTATTTAATTCTGAATAATTCTTTGCTGCAAACTCCTGACAATCTATCGGTGTATCTAAATGATTGATGTAACTTCTTCCAGCAATGACTTGACAGCCTGCAGAATAATTCGAACTTCCAATTCCCGACCAATGGATATTAATGGTGGTATTCGGTCCTCTTAAACCACTTTGCATATCCGCTAAATTGAGGGCATTGTCGTTTTCATAATCCCGATAAACCATCACCCCTTTTTCTGCAGGACACAAAGCTTTGTATACAACAGAAGAACTAGATCTTCTATGCCAACCAAAACGGTATTTGTGTTGGCCTTCTATTAAAAAAGCTTCGAATGGAAAACCTGAACGTTCTGTTTGCCTTGGACTAGGATCTGTTGATCCCCAAAATTTAAAAACCATTCCATTTATCAGCAATACAAATACATCATCTAAATCACGTCGGTATTGACTTTTGTTTTGATTGCGTCGAATGCCAATGAGGTGTACTGCATTCGGATCAAAATCCCAGTTTTGTACTTTTATAGAATCTGATTCTTTAGGAAAAGCGTTCAAGTGCGTATGAGACATATTAGGCTCATTCAGATAATGGGTTTTAGCATTTTCCAATAAACCCATCCAACGTTGGTATTCATCAGATGGAGTCAAGGCATGATTATTCCATTCACAAACTACTCCTTCCTTTTTCCACCGATCAATATGTTGCCAAGTTTTTCTTCCAACAATACCATCCGGCTTACCAATATCACTATGCATTTCAACAGTTCGAACGTACTCTTGAAATAACCTTGCTCCAGCATTCGTGATATATCCAAAGACTCCATCCGCTTTAGAATGAGGCATAAATCCTTTTTCAATCAAAAAAGATTGTAAAGTTTTTACTTCTTCACCTTTTATTTCTTTGAATTTTTTCCATTCAGAATTGGCTTCATCTCGAAACTGAAGTTTCTCTCGAAGGTTTTCTGCAAGATGTCCGTGAAATGGTTTGAAAAAGACTTTTAAGTCTTCAGGTATAGAATCGGAATCGACTAGACCTAGTTTTAGGGTTGTTCCCATGGTTTTTTAGATAATTGAGGTAGTAAATACGGGTCTTGAATCACTTAAATATAAGAAAGTTAACGGGGCAAAGCAAAATAAGTTATAGGATTTACAACAATTCTAATACATTATTCAATAATTCTCAATTTGATTTTTTAAAAAACAAAGGCATAAATCAGCAAGTTTGGTATATTTGGGTTCAGTGTTTTCTTTAGTAGTTTTAGTAAAAAATAAAATAAAAATGACTCCATTTCATCTTGCCTTCCCCGTTAAAAATCTTGAAAAGACCCGTTCATTTTATGGCGATTTATTGGGTTGTTCTATAGGTCGTACTTCTGACCGTTGGATAGACTTCAATTTCTGGGGGCATCAGCTTACCGCGCATCTTGTGGAAGAAAATAAAAGTGCAGAAGAAAGCAATCCTGTAGATGGGCACAATGTTCCAGTAAAACATTTCGGAGCTATCCTTGAATGGGAAGAATGGCAAAAGCTTTCTCAAAAACTAAAAGCGGCTGAAATTAAGTTCGTAATAGAACCTTACATTAGATTTGAAGGAGAGGTCGGCGAACAGGCGACTATGTTCTTTTTGGACCCTAGTGGAAATGCGGTAGAATTCAAATCCTTTAAAGACTTTGACCAGATTTTTGCGACCTAGTCTACCTTCTTAAGTTGCGACTCTCATCCATTAAAAAAGATACAAGACCATCGGGTTTTGTATCTTTTTTAATTATAAAGAAATGTTTAAGAACGCTATTTAATGTCCACCTACCGCTACAGGCTCTTCTCCTATATTCGGATTCAACTTCTTAACCAACTTTCCAACAGTCAACCCCTGAACGATAATTGAAAACACCACAACGGTGTAAGTAATTGCAATAAATAATTCTCGATTCATTCCATCTTGGAGAGACAACGCCAAGGCAATAGATATCCCACCACGCAAACCACCCCAAGTCATTATCATATTGGTATTGGGTACGAAATCCAATCGTTTTTCAAAAAACTTAATTGGAATAGACAACGCTACAAATCGGCATAATAAAACAACAGGTATCGTCAGGACTCCTGCTAGTAAATACTGTCCATTGAAGGTGAGGACAATAATTTCTAACCCTATTAATACAAACAATATTGCATTTAAAAAGACATCCACTAATTCCCAAAATTTATCTACATATTGCTCTGTAATGGCAGACATAGAGGTATCTCGAACGGTATCATTTCCTACAATCAAACCAGAGACCACTACAGCCAACGGTCCGGACATATGCAATGTATTTGCCAATAAGTAACTTCCCATAACCGCTGCCAGTGTAATCATCACTTCTATAGAGTAATCATCTATGGTCCGTAAGAGGCGGTAAGCTACCCATCCGGTAACTGCACCTAAGATCAAGCCACCAAAAACTTCTTCTGCAAAAAGAAAAGCAATATCTCCTACAGAAGTATTTTCTAAACCAGATTCTGCAATATGGAATATCGTTAAAAAGATGACAACGCCTACTCCATCATTAAACAAGGATTCTCCGACAATTTTAGTTTCTAACTTTTTAGGCACTTTAGCTTGTTTCAAAATTCCTAATACAGCAATTGGATCAGTTGGTGAAATCAATGCACCAAATAACAAACAATGGATATAATCCACTGACAAACCTAAAAGCGGCAATAAATAAAACATGGCCGTTCCTACCAAAAAAGTAGAGAGTAAAACGCCGAAGGTGGCAAAAATCAGAATCGGATATCGTTGAACTTTTAGTTGATCAAAATTGGTATGCAAGGCTCCCGCGAAAAGAAGAAAACTCAACATCACTTCCAACAAGACCGTTTTGAAATCAATACCTGAAATCATATTAGTGGCCATTGTCAAAATCGTATCATTGACAAAACTGGTCGCAACAAGGACCGCTGTAAAAACAATCGCTATAATCATCAGACCTATCGTGTCTGGAAGTTTAAGAAAGCGAATGTTAATATACCCAAACGCGGCTGATAGAACGGTCAAAACCGTAATCGTTACAAATAAATCCATATTGCTTTTTGTCTATTTATCTTTTAATTTCTAAAGGCGCGCTCTATAATCCCAACGCCTCAGTTCCTTGCTCAAATACTATATCTACAGGTATTCCTGCAGCAGATAATTTGTCTAAATCCTTTTGCAATCCAGGCCCTATTTTGCCCATTTCATTAACCAACGCTGCTACTCCATCATAATCTCCGTCTCCTTGCAAAGTCAATATTTTAGCAGATAAGGCCTCCGTTGCTTCTTGAAATTTGTCGAAGTTTACTTTGTAAGTTCCTTTTTCAGAATCATATTCAAAAGCCCCCATTTTTTTAAAAAAACTGAAGCGGATCATATTCGCTTTACCATGTGCGCTAGACGCTCCGAAACGCACCGATCTAAATATCCCTGCCATAAAGGTGACATAAAAATCTTTCAAGTCGTTGGTTAGCTCTCCTTTTTTATGCAATTGGTTAATCATATATAACCCTAAAATATCTGCCTTTCCTTCTTCTAAAGCAGAAGCATGTTCTTTCAATGCTTTACGTACCGTACCCTTACCGTTTATCGTATTCTTAATTCCCAATCCATGAGCAACTTCATGAAACATGGTATTGCTAAAAAATGCATCAAAGGTAATGTGCTTTTGTTGAGAAGGATCGATCAATGATTTTGAAATCGGCATTAGAATTTTATCAAATTTAGCCTTCATCGCATTTTTCAACTGCAAGCGACGAGTGCCTTTTTGCAATTGAACTTCTTCGTCATTGGGTAGATTTATTGCTATGGTTTTACTACCGGCGTTACAATCACCTGCATAAAAGACAACATCGTATGCATTCAGCTCTGTGTCTCTTCCCGGTTTTTCTTTTTTATATTTAGCATCTACCGGAATTCCTTGCTGCAGCTCAGGTAAAAACGCAGCATACTTTGCAAGTCGTTTGCTCCATTCCATGTCTTTCACAAGTACATAACATTCATGAGCTGCCTTGTAACCAAAAAGTTGGTCTTCATAAGTCTCTATTGGGCCAATTACGACATCAATCCGATTTTCTTTCATATCAAGCCAAGCCATGTCGCTCGCTTGATACTCATCATCCAGCATTGCTTTTGAACGCAAAGTAAGGTACTTTTTCAAGCCAGGATCTTTCGCAAGTTGCGAAGCCTGATGCAATAAATCAGCAACTTCTGTGACCGATTTTTGAAATTGTTTATGATATGGAATACTAATAAGTTTTCCGTCTTTGTCTCTTCTTATAAAAGTGTATAAATCGCTTTTAGATTTCAAGTCTGATGCTTCAAATTCTTCCTTGGTCATATCCTTTGGATAGTAATTCGCACCTTCTGGTTTAGCGCCAATTCCTTCTACAAAAGAAGAGTTTCCATCTAAACGATCCCACGGACCGTAATTGATTTCTACAAATTCTTTAACCTTTTCATCTTTAATACTGGCCATCAATTGAGCCTTGTCTCCGTAAGATTCATACCAAAATAATTCTTCCATTATTTTTCCTGCTTTAATCAGGATAGGAATCATTTCCTTATGGTGATCTTCCAATTGACTAAGGTCAGTTGTCAACTTAAAAGGAACATATTTTTCAAGCTTCCTATCCATCAATGAAGCTTCCTTTGTAGGTGAATCTGTATGAGTTGTAGTCTCGGTCGTTTCACCACAGCTGCAAATAAGAATTAGAGCTAAGAGTAAGCAGGGTAATTTGTTTATCATAAGAAATTGTTTTAGGATTTCAATCCCGAAAGATACTAATTTTAGTTGATGGTGAAACAAGTAGGTCTAGGTCTCTCAAAAGGGAAAATCTTATTGTTAAATGTCTCTTAGGGTGTTTAAATTACTAGTAAGATTGATAATTTTGTGTTTCAAAACGTTCATTAAAGGAATTGCAAGCAGCAAGTCTTAACAAACGTTCGATTTTAATATGAAACTTAAATTAAATACAATGCTGAAATCAGCTTACCATTTATTGATCTTTTCCTTAATCGTAGTTTGCGGAACTACTTTTTCATGTGTCACACCAGATGACGATAATTTGCCTCAGGAACCTACCGCCAATGAAATCAAGCCCAATGCCAATGATATTATTGAAGAAGAAATAATCGCTCCTTTCGAAGTTAAGAATAGCAGGATAAATCTATTTATAGGTTCAGCTGATGACAATTATATTTTTGGAGGAACATTAAATAGCGAACCAGCGATTGTAAAAACGGATCGGATGGGCAATGTCTTATGGAGTGTGGAGACCAGCTTTCAATGCAATGGGCTAAAACTTGTGCCAGGTGATACCGATAAAGTTATTGGAATTGGAGCTATTGATTCTGATGACAATGGTTCATTTGATAAAGGTGGGTTTATCGTTATTGATAAAGATGGAAATGTGATTCAAGAGTTGGATATTTCCTCAGATGATGGAGTTTGGTTTAATGGATTGGATGCCTATCTGAAAGATGATAAATTGAATATTATTATCGCTGGAGCAATTACTCGAAATACTATATTTTTCCCCTATGTAAATAAACTTGTTTTAGACAACGCAGATGTGCAATTGGAAACTTCGGATTTTGAGAATCCTACTATTTTCGAAGACAAGTCTTCTTCAATAATGCTCAATGTAAAGTATGCTTTAGAGGGAAGCACGGACAAATTTTATTACACAATGAATTCCTTCACTTCTGATGGTTTTCCTTTTAAAATGGAAATAGGAAAATTGAGCAATTCCTTTGACAATACGGATTGGTCTGAAGATTTGATCTCAGCAGATGGGACGAAAATATTTGGTGAACCTATCGAGAACCTTCGAATTAGCGGAGGACGAGTTTATGTAATTGCTTCACAAGAAGATGCTCAAATTGGCTCAGGTATTAATTTTTTGGGTGGACTAATAGTAAGTATAGACAAAGATGACGGTACAATTCTCTGGGGAGAACGAGCTGACTTTTCAGAATTTACAGACCAAATAAAAGCATTCGCCATATTAGATGATGAAATTTATATCTCTGGCCTAATGGCTAGTTTTAATACAACTTCTCGAGCGTTTAGTTATGGATTTTTAGCAAAGGCAAGCCTTAGCGATGGAATCGTAACTAAAATCAAAACTTTTGGATCAGACGAATTGTCTTCCCGTTTTGGTGCACTTAGATTCGAAGATGATAATATCATTGGGGCTGGTTCAACGAATTTTAGTACCGGGACAACTTTTGATTATTGGATTGTAAAAATGAAATTGAGCGAACTTTAAATATTTTTTTGGCCTAAAAAACCGACTAAAAACACCGTTTTAGCTACTGAACTCATAAAATATTCTGTTTTTATTATACAATTTTGTATAATAGTGAAGATAATTTTGTCCCATTTTATTTAATTTTCAAAACTATGAGACTTTTCCCCCATTCAATTAATGGATGTCTCTTGGTTCAAAAAGTTTGTTTTTCAAACAAAGATGTTGATATCGAAGTAAAGGCATAATTTAAAACGCTATTTATTTCTATGTTGAAAAAGGATGACCAAAAGATGTCCTAAACAAAACGAACCAGTCGAGACCCCCTGAACGAACAAAGCGCAATAACTACTTTTACTAATTAAACCTAATCGAAATTTCTTTATTGAAAAGAAATTTCGATTTTTTTTAATCCGTAATTACTAAGTAGCTCATACTTCACTTCCAATCTTCTTTTATGAACCCTCTTCCTCAATTATATAAATACTGCTTTATATTAAAAACTTACTTCTGAAAAATTATTCGTCTTGAAGATTTTAATTTGATCAATTTCTTATTCTGAAAATTCCTATATTGGCTTTACTCGAAAAACCTACCATTGCTAATCACCTATATTGCCTTAAATGACTTTCAGAGTTATTCTAATCATCCTATTGTTCGGACCTTTAGCTTCTTTGCAAGCTCAAGTTAAAAAGCAATTTCAGGATAAAGACAAAGACAATAGGACTACCGTTGTAAAAGAAAATGGTGCAGATGATTACAAAATCCTAGATCAGAACTTTGGAGACGCGAAAGTAGGGGCTGTTATTAGAATAAAAACAGAAAAAGAACCTCGAGAAAGAGTTGTTGTCCAACAAGAAAAAAAGGAACCACCTCCACCCGAAAAGAAAAGATACAATGGCCCAGAAAAACGCGACCCGACGAAAAGCTACGCGGCCAACAATACGAAAAGATTCAAACCTAATCGAAAATCAAAAAGGCGTCGATCCAAAAGACATGGCAAAGGCTGTCCCAGCTTTTAAACACCATCGGTTTAACTCTGGAGTTTGCAGTTTTTTTTATAATGTGGTCAAGTATATATGCAGCGTATCTATTCTACAATATTAATACAAAACCAATCTATACGAATCCCCTAAATTTGTGCTTTTGACAAATTATCCAATAAGTATATATTGTGTTATATATTCATTAAATATTTCTTAGACTTTTCTTATAGAAAGGAACTCTTTGTCGAAAAAAATTAGATTACTTTTTTATTTAGAAAGAGACATTTCTATTTTTCGTCAAGAATGGTTTTCAAATCCGCCGGAGAGTAATTGACCGATTTTAAAGTTTTGTTGTCGGAAGTCCGATAAACCAAATAGTGGTCGCCTTCTTTTTTATAATAACTTTCTACTCCATCTTTTGCTTTGTAATGAGCCATAGTCGCTTCAGCAACTTCCAAGGATTTACAAGTTTTGCTCATATTCGAACGTTGGACCTCATCAAATAGCGTCTTGAATTTTTCACCTAAACCAAATTCCAGAACTGCCCCTGACAATACATATTGAATATCGCATAAGGCATCCGCAATTTCTACCATATCATTATCAGCAATAGCTTCTTGCAATTCTTTCAATTCTTCAGCAATTAACGAAACCCTTAATTCGCATCTTTTTTCGGATGGAATGGTAGGAGTATCAAGAATAGGATGCTTAAAAGTTTTATGAAATTCAGCTACTTGATTCAGTGCATCTAATTTCTCCATTTTCATCATAGTATCGTCTGACATAATATGTTATTATTTTTTCGTTTCTCAAATCCAAATTTACCAAATCTATAGGGCAACTTCTAAGTTAGAGCAGCTCATTTTTCCACAATTCACTATTTCATATTTTAAATAAAAACCATATGGTCAAAAAACTGTCTTTTTCTTAACCTAAGCGTCAAGATTCCCTTGAGTTTTATGCCTTTATCCCTTATATTTGGGATTCATTGCCAAAGTTACTAGCTAACTTTCCTATGATGTTGTTCAAAAATGGATGTTGAAATTAATTGTAGATGCTTGAAATTCAAGATGAAGCTCCATTTTTTTTGCGTAGCCATAGCTACGGAAAACAAAATTAGCTGAAATATTGAAATTCAATGGATTACAATTAAATCATCTATTTATTTTTAAACAACTTCTATAAACAAACCAACATTGTAGCTCCCGTTCTGGAACTATTTCCTATGCCGTCCCTATCCGTATTATAACAAACACACTATCCTATCCAGCAATAGCATTGCTTAAACATAGGACAAACATGAAGAATTTAACACTGATTTCAGCACTACTACTGGTTTGTGTCACCGCATTCGCGCAAGTACCTTACACAGCCAACGATTTCATTTTACCATATGAAGGCGTATTTCGTCCTGGAGCAAATCCGGGAAGTACTCCACCTTGGACCGACGAGCAATTAGCCGATATTGCAGCCGGAAATCCTGAATTGGGTATAGAGGGAATAGGTGTAAAAGCCTTTAGACCTTTACTCAGCGATGATTTCGTAGAAACTTATGGAAAGGATTTCAAATTGGAAACCTATGCTCATTATGATAGGCTTGGTTTGAAAGACAATACCATGATGGTTGGCTTTCCTTCTGAAGGTCACAGAGATCAAGGATTCTATTGTCCAAGTTCTCAATCCGAATTGTTTGCTGGAATGTATGAGCCCATCTGGGACAACGGTGAAAACGGAACACCATATAATGACAACAACTATTACGCAGCTTATCTATACGAAATAGCCACACGATATAAAGATTATGTACAATTTTGGGAAATCTGGAATGAGCCGGGGTTTGATTATACTGGAGCATTAGGATGGTTTCCAAGAGGTGCAGAAGGCAACTGGTGGGACAATAATCCTGATCCTTGTGATTATAAATTGCGTGCTCCTATTTTTCACTACGTACGTTTATTAAGAATCAGTTACGATGTAATTAAAACGGTCGATTCAGATGCTTTTGTCACTTTATCTGGAGTTGGATATCCAAGTTTTTTAGATGCCATTTTAAGAAATACGGACAATCCAATTGATGGCTCTGTTACCGATGAGTATCCTTTAAAAGGGGGCTCTTATTTTGATGTGATGGGTTTTCACTCTTATCCACATTTTGATGGAAGTGTAAAAGTTTGGAGTGATGAAGTAAATGGTTTTGTTTATTCTAGACACTCTGACGCCGCAGCAGAAGGTTTGTCTAAATCTCAAGGAATTTTTCAAGAAGTATTGGATGAATATGGATATGACGGAAACACCTATCCGGATAAGCATTGGATCATAACTGAATGTAATATTCCAAGAAGACAGTTCAGTGATTTTATCGGTTCAGAATTATCCCAAAGAAACTTTCTAATGAAAGCTTATGCGGAATGTATCATCTCTGATATTCTTCAACTTCACGTTTTCACTCTTGGAGAAGAAGGAGTAGAGGATGAAGCTTTAGGCGAATTTGAATTAATGGGTATGTTCCAACATTTGGAAGATGCAGATGTCAATTATCCAATTGTCAATGAAGAAGGAATCGGTTATAAAACCACTTCTGAATTGTTGTTTGGAAAAACCTATGATCCTATAAAAACAGCAGAGCTTCAATTGCCCGATAATGTCAAGGCTATTGCTATGCATGACGAAAACGGACGCTACACCTATATGATGTGGGCAAAAACCCTTGTTGATCGCTCTGAAGAAGGTACCGCATCTTATTCCTTTCCTGCAAATATTGGCACTGATCAGTATTTAACTCGTCAATGGGATTATAGTCAAACGCGCTCTGAAGAATTGATTGCAAATAACAACATTGAGTTAACAACTACACCCATCTTTTTAACGGAAGCTATTTTCGATTATTCCAGAAATGGCCTTTGTGCACCAAACACAGTTGACTTTACAGCTGCAGCTATTGAAGGTGCTGCACAATGGGAATGGGCCTTTGAAGGAGCCGTAGTTAATAATGCATATGAAGCGAATCCTAGTATCACTTTTAATGAAGCGGGAAATCATACCATACAATTAATTGTACGCGATGCAAATGGAGAAGAGTTATTGAATCAATCTCAAGTATTGTATTTTGGAGAGCCTGTTCAGGTTTCTTATTCCGCATACACTTCCGGTCCGATCGTTAATTTAGATAACAATTCGTCTTTCAACGCAGATAGTTATTTATGGGATTTTGGTGATGGGAATACCAGTACGGAACCCAATCCGCAACATGTCTATTTTGTATCTGGAAATTATACCATTAGTTTGACGGCTTCCAACGAATGTGGAGATTTCGTTGCTCAACAAAATTTTGATATTACTGTACCAAGCACAAGTCAACTTAGTCAAACGGCCAACGATCACATTGTACCTTATGATGGTGGATTCCGTCCCGGTGTAAATCTTGGATTTTATCCTCCTTGGCAAGATACAGATTTAGCGGACATCGCTGGAGGTAATCTTGAAAAGGGGATTCCTGGAATTGGAGCAAAATCAGTTCGCCCTTCTTTGGACGAAAAATTTCTTGAATTTTGGGGATACGATATCCGATTGGATGCGTTTAGACATTATGCGAATCTTGATCTAGAAGACAATACCGTAATCGTGGGTTTTCCTTCTGATGACCATAAAGATCCTAACTTTTATTGTGGAACTCATCAGTCCGAATTGTTTGCCAATATGTATACCGACATTTGGGACAATGGTGAAAACGGAACACCCGTAAACGACGAAAATTTCTATGCTTTATATCTCTGGGAAACCGCTAGTAGGTATGGCGATCAAATCAAATTTTGGGAAATCTGGAATGAACCTAGTTTTGATTATTCTGGTGTAAACGGTTGGTTGAGTCCAGGTGCACGAGGCAATTGGTGGGACAAAGATCCTGATCCTTGCGATTATAAGTTAAGAGCTCCGATTCAGCATTTTGTACGCTTGCTTCGAATCAGTTATGAAGTTTTAAAATACCACGATGAAGACGCTTACATTACCCTTTCTGGAGTGGCCTTTCCTAGTTTCTTAGATGCTGTTTTAAGAAATACAGATAATCCCGCAGATGGAACAGTTGCTCCAGGATACCCACTTGGCGGTGGAGCATATTTTGATGTAATGGGCTTTCACTCCTACCCACATTTTGATGGAAGCACGAGTCGCTATGATGTTGATCTTGGAGATTGGGTGTACAATAGAAATTCAGATGCGGCTGCCGATGGTATTGATCGAATTCAAGATACTCTTCGAAATATTTTGCATGAATATGGATACGATGATGGAGACTATCCTGAAAAACATTGGATCATTACCGAGGTAAATGTGCCGAGAAAGAAAGTGGATGAATTCATCGGATCCGAAGAAGCTTCGCGCAATTATATATCAAAAGCATATCTATCTGCTATGCGAAATGAAGTTTTGCAATTACACGTTTATAAAATTGGAGAAGAACAAAATATTGAAGATGCCTTTTTTGAATTTGACGTAATGGGACTTTATGAAAGACTGGAAGGGACCGAACCTGGAAGTGAAATCGTCAATGACCAAGGGATTGCCTATAAGACAGCATCAGATATTTTATATGGAACAACTTATTCTGAAAGTCAGTCTAATCTATTGGAATTGCCAGAAGGAGTAAGAGGGGATGCTTTCGAAGATGCGGAAGGAAACTTTATTTATGTTTTATGGGCCGAGACTGTTTTGGATGATACAGAAGAAGCCAGTGGCACTTACTCTTTCCCGACGGGACTAGTATCTGATGCACTCTTCAGCAAAGATTGGGATTTCTCACAAACGGAAGAGATCAACAATATTACTTCTACTGATATCGCTTTAACAGGAAGTCCAATTTTTATTAGTGAAAACGAAATACCATTGCAACCACCTGTTGCAGCTATTTCGGCTAATGCTCAAGCTACCTGTTCGCCAGCCTCAATCACATTTGAAGACTTGTCAAGCAATGCAGAAGAATGGCTATGGACTTTTGAGGGAGGAAACCCTGCGACTTCTACCGCACAGCATCCAACCGTTGATTACAGCCAACCTGGTGATTATGATGTTTCTTTAAAAGTAACGAATGCTGCTGGAAGTCATACCATCAATTTACAACACTATATAGAAATACAAGATATTCCAGAAGCAGATTTCAATTATACCACAGATGGTTCTTTTGGATTCTTTACTATATCCGTAGAAAACGATTCTACAGCCTATGTATGGGATTTTGATGATGGCTTTGTTTTCCCAGCCTATAATCCTGCACATTTTTTCTTTTTGAATGGAGATTATAATGTCAGCCTGATTGCGACCAATGATTGTGGTTCGGATACCATGACTCAAGTGGTTACGATAGCTGCCGCACCGATTGCAGACTTTGGGATAAACATGTTGAACAATTGTCCACCATTTGAAATTATATTCCAAAACCAAAGCACAGCAGGTCCAACCGATTTTAATTGGGATGCACCGGGAGGCGCGCCATCAGGTTCTACGGAATCTAATCCAACTATTGTGTACAACGAACCTGGCACCTATACGACGACTATGATTGTTGGCAATGGTGTTGCACAAGATACAATCAGTAAGACCTTTACGCTGACTGCGGGATCAGAGACTTTACTCAATTCAGTATTGTGTTTAGATGAACTAGTCGAAGTAAATGGAACCATCTACGATTCAAATAATCCAAGTGGGACAGAGATAATAGCCGGGGGAAGTTTTGGAGGTTGTGATAGTACGATCTATGTTGACTTGAGTTTTTATACTGAAATTATTGCTGACTTCAATCCGCAGCTTTGTGAAGGCGAAAGTATTATTGTAAATGGAACAGAGTACAATGAAGCCAATCCAAGTGGGACAGAAGTATTTGAAAACATTTCCGTTAACGGCTGCGACAGTATAGTCCATATCGAATTGACCTTTTCAGAAATTTTGATAGAAAACATCAATCGACAAATCTGTGATGGGGAAGCTGTCATAATTGGTGACTCTGTTTATTACCAAACTGGAAATTATGAAACATTGTTAATCAGTAACGCAGGTTGTGATAGCATTGTCAATTTAGAATTGATGGTTTTTGAAAAAGATTTAGAAGAGTTTGAATACACCCTTTGTGCAGGAGAACAATTTGAAGGAATTGAAATCAACAACGATACTTTGATCCAATACGACTTGCTTAATTTCAGAGGTTGCGACAGTATTATTAAAAATTCAATTACAGTATTGCCTAGTTACTATTCTGAAATAGTGGACACCATTGGATTAGGAGAAACCTATGAATTTTACGGAATTGAATTTGGCAACTCCGGTCTTTATCCCGTATTATTCACAACAACGAATGGTTGTGATAGTATAGAAGCATTAAACCTAACTGTTTTGGATATTGTTGGAACCAATAATATGGAGGAACAGCTATTTGAATTTTCTGCTTATCCAAATCCATTTGATTCCAAAATTACTTTATCGTTTTCAATAGAAGAACAAAAAGAATTGTCAATAAGAATTCTCGATTTACATGGAAGAGTGATTGATATAATTTACAGAGATCAAAAGTTCGTGAATGGAAACCACGAAGTTTTCTGGCAAGCGAAAGGAGTCGCTCAAGGTGTTTATTTCGCTGAATTAAAATCAGAAACAGATCGGGCTGTGGTGAAGATCATTAAGATGGATTAGTATGTAAATTCAAGGGTAACTAATAAACAATAAACTTATCCGTCACATAGGTTTCACCATTGTAAATACGAACAAAGTATGTTCCATGATTAAGCTTTGTTATATTTACAGGATACGGGTTTAATCCACATACGAGTGGAAGAATTTCATGGATCACTAATCTACCTGCAGCATCAAAAATTTGAAGATCATATTCAACCAGTTCTGGTGTAGTGTAACTTATGAATAAAGTGTTTGTAGCTGGATTAGGTCTCAAACCCGAGATGATCAATTCACCACGCGATTGTGCAAAAGTTTCTTGCATTAATTCAATGCTTCTAAAGACATTCAAGCGCCCTCCCGAAACAGAATTTCCCGCTAAATCTGGCAATGGATCCGTCCCATCCATCAATAATTGTTTAACCGTCCGAGCTGCTTCTTTAGGATTAGATTTTGCCATGATCGTTAAGCCACTGCAAGGAGTGCTGTATAACAAAGCAATAGCTCCTGCAACGTGTGGGGTAGCTGCTGATGCCCCCGCAAAAGTACCATATTTAGAGTCCAATACTGTTGTCAAAGAACCTGATCCCGGTGCTCCCATATCTAAATTAATCGACCCATAACCTGCGCTCAGAACTTTTTCGTCACTCTGATTGGTATTGGTGACTGTAATTAAAAACTCGCTCTCACATGTTCCTGGAGTATCTCCTACTAAATCAATATTGACGTTTTGGTTTGGTACAGCTCCTGCACTCAAGACTCCCACCATACCCAAACTATCTATAGCCATATTCCAAAGCGGAAAAACGGAGCAAGGTATAAAATTAAGACCTAAAGAATAATTTGTAGCAACGACAAAAGCTCCTTCAGCACCATTTGTCTCAATATATTTTTTCTTTTGTTCTAAAGCATACATGTAAGCCTCCACGACTTCTGCTTCACTCCTAACATTACTTAAAATCATCAGTTTAATATTCCAATTCAATCCAGTCAAACCTTTTCCATTATCGCCTTTTGCACCAATGATACCTGCGACAGAAGTACCATGTCGTTCAGCTGGATGCTTATCATTTCCCAACAAAGTATTTAAACCAAAATGATCATCTATGTATCCATTTCCATCATTGTCAATTCCATCATTTGGAATTTCGTCCCAATTTCGCCAAAGGTTATCCTGCAAATCTTCATGAGACAATTCACAACCTCCATCCAATACTGCAACGACTATAGTATCTCCTTGAGGTGTTAAGCCTCCCGTGGTAATGTCCCATGCTTCTGGAGCTTGAATAATATCAAGGTGCCATTGGTCTTCAAAAATGGGATCGTTAGGTTCTGTATTTCTATGATGAGTATATCTGTTAACGTTGGCTATTGCAATGTCTGATTCTTGGGTTAAACTTTTAACCAGATCATTGATATCTATCGATAAATTTTCATATCCAAACAAGTAAATACCAGAAGGAATATGAATTGGCTTCTTAATGAAAAGAGGAGTGTTTATTTCCTTTGAATTGTACTCTAGTAGAAAAACTTCTACCTTCACTTCTTTTTTTAGCTTTACTAATATTTCTCCAGAACGGTAATTTGTCGTTTGTTTTTGAGCAAAAGATATATTTGCAAAAAGAATAAAAATAAACACAGATATATTACATTTCATCTAGCTTAGATTTTAATGATCTTGAGTCGCAATTCACCATAAGTTTGTAAAATGCCATTTTGAATGCAAGACATTGATCTGAATTGGATTGATATTTAGTTTCAAATATTCAATGGATAATCATTGTTAAAACAGAAAAAGAATTTAAGAAGTTCTTCTTTAGAAATTAAAAACTGAAGTAGATTAAAAATATAAATTCAAAATTTCAAACTTCCCCCTGACTGATTAAATTCCTTGATGTAATTGGTCAGTTCTTTAAAATCCACTTTCCCATTCGTAGATTTTAAATAATCCGTAATGACTACAGCTTTCTCTAATCTTTTATTGGAAGACTTAGGCTTTCCAATCATAAATAACAAGCTTCGTTGTTTCCCAGGTGTTAATTTATGAAATAACTGATCGGCTTCATCGTCAATGGCCAGCAATTCTTGCATTTCCTCTGGCATTGGCATTCCATATTTACTCTTGTCTTCTACCAATTCTATAAGAACCTCTTGTCCCAATTGCAAATTTAGTTTTTTGCGGGTTTCGTTATTGATATTGATAAAACAACTCCCTTTGCCATTAGGAATCAAAGCACAATTGGTCTTGCATTCCCCGTTGAAGGTAGCTATCAATCTTTTGATTTTTCTTTTTTGAAAGGAAGCAGTAATTTTTTCAGGGACCATAATAAAATGTGTCCAAGCATTACCTCCGTTTTTTTCAATGATTCCTTTAAAAGTCATACAACAAATATAAAAAACTAAAGAATCACGTTCAAGGTCATCATCTTAGGTCGTTAACAGAAATTGGATTATCAATGAAGATAAAGAGAATTATGCACTCAATTTTACAAATTAACAAAACACTCTGAACCGCTTCAACAAAAAAATCAGGCTGTGAGATCTCACAGCCTGATACTTTGGGGTCAACCTAATTGAAGGCTGATTGTTTTTTTGTTTTAAAAAGTAGTTTTTGAATTGCTTGAGCAATTAGGGTTAATGTAGTTTTCTGGGGATGTTTTACATTTGATTTTTCACTCTGGGATCACACAGGGTTTTGCTCAAAGAGCTCTCTGTTGTTAGTGTAGAGTACATGACAAATATAAGGAAAGTCACTGCCGACTCCTATTAGAATGTAGTCAAACAGGCGAGGTAAGTAGTGAATTGGAAGAATTATTAAGTCAAAAAATCGGTCAAAACAATGAGCTGTTTTGACCGATCCCTATTCTATAATTTATGTTTAATAAAGCGGATGGATTCATGGCTAGTACCAGAATGAATAAGTATTTGATAAGTTCCAGCTGCCAAGTTTGCAACCTCAATTGGAAGTTCATTATAACCTTCATTGATATTTAAAGGCATTTTTAAAACCGATCTTAGATTAGCATCAAAAATTTCTAAATCCAAAACTTTCGAAGTATTTGCACTGAATCCAAGGAAAATATAATCAGTAGTTGGTACCGGATACATTTTTTCTAAAACGATAAACCTATTTTGACTAGAAAAAACGGGAACACGGTAGGGAGCAACTGGAGCATTGTTAGCTGGATTAATCGTATAAATCGCTTCGTCATCTTCATTCGCTTGCCCGGGTGTTCCATTGTTAGGAGTAGAATCCGTATCGTTTGGAGAGGCCGCAGTTATCTCAGCATAATTGACCAAAGATTGATTGCCTACCAAACTGAATAATTCCAAATTCAATATTTCTTCTTCTCCAACAGCAAGTGAAGGGATGCTCCATTCACCAGTCCATGGATCAAAATTTCCTTGCGAAGATTGATGGTCAGAATAAACCAACCCTTCTGGAAAGTATTCTTTCACCTTTATTCCAGACATGGTTTCTGTTCCTGAATTTTTAATCTTTATTTCGAAAGTAGAATTTTCATAAATAATGTATTGATCAGATTGAGCGCTCATCGTTAATTCTAAATCGGGACCACCAGAAGTTGGTGGCTCAGGGTCACCCGGACCAGAGCCTGCTGGAACAAATACTAAAACGGATTCATCGTCTTCAGATGGATTGTTGTTAAAATTATTTCCAGGACTTGAATCAGCATCAGTTTCATTACAAGCAGAAACTTGAGCAAAGTTTGAAATATTATTATTGTCTTGTAAAACAAATAAGGTCAGATCTATAGTAGCACTTTGTCCAGCGCCTAAAGTTCCAACAAGCCAGTCTCCATTCCATGCAGAGTATTGTCCTTGGCTCGTTGCGCCAGAAGAAAAAGCGGAGCCTTCAGGAACTACATCAGAAACAACAATTCCTGTTGCAGTTGCATCTCCATTATTTACGACTTCAAGACTAAGGTTTATGTCTTCATAAATAATGAATTCCAAATTCGAACTGCTTTGGTTCAATTCTAGATCTACCCCACCTGTGGTTGGTGGATCAACAGGAGGATCTGGATTATCAATCACCTCTCCCATCGGAAAATCGTAAAAAGACAGCAAGCCTATTCCTGCTGAGTTATAAATCCAGTCCGGTGCATTGCCTTTATGCGCCAAATAAGTGACACCGGTTACTTGTGAAGGATCACCGTTCAATTGCAAAACAATATTATTGCCTTCGACATATCCACTACTCACGAATAAGTTTGAGCCTTCTACACTAAAGTCTCCCCATGGGAATCCAGAGCGTTGTAATCCTGTTTGGTTCGAAGTTTCAATTAATATTTTATTTCCTGGAATAACAGAAGCCGCAGTGACATCCGGAACAATTGTATTGTTTCCGCTTCCATATAGGTTTTTCGCCATTAACAAATAAAGACGATCTGCCAAATCTTGATATCCATTGTAGTATGCAAAATGACAACCATCATGATCGGCATTGCTGGTCGACATGATTTCGATATCGAAGTTTTCATTCGCTAACTGTCTTTGCGATTCCAGAATCAATGGAAGTGGATGTGTACAAGATTCAAAGCGAATTTGATATAAATAGCATTTATCAATTCCATAATCTGCTTTCCAATCTTGGCAAAGATCAATGAACATATTTTTATAATCTTGAAGAGACGTTTGCCAGCCATCTGCTTCTCCTTGAAACCAAATTGCTGCGCGAATATTTCCATCAATTCCAGCATTCGAAAGTCTTGTCATTAATGTCCCATAATTTCCTGCAAGCGGATTGGAATCATTTTTTAAAAAGAATGCAATTTGTTGTGCACCTACTGCCTGATTAAAAATAGCAACAGGAATACCTTGTTCGTCAATGATATCTTTTGCCAAGCGGCCTCCCCAAAGGCCAGGCATGGAATAGTTTAAATAATTCCATCCAAACTCTGCATTATAGGATCTTGAATATTCACTTAGGTCACTTTGATGTGCTGCTGCAGCGGCCTCCGCATTGGATTGTCCATTAATAATATAAACATCTCCCGCTACTACTTTTTCGGCAGAAGCCAAATAGGTTTCATTAGTGCCAACTACCCCAAAAAGCTCGATGGTATGATTGGATAATTCAGCATTTATAAAAACAGAATTAAAGTTAAAATTTGCAGAGCCATTGGAAAAACCTAAATTTTGATCAATGCTATTTTGTAAAGTCCCATTTTTAAAAACCTTTAATCTTACTCTTGAAAAACCAGCGGATTGTGCAATACTTCCACTGACAGGAATTTGAGCACGATTGGTACTTACCGATCTCGTATACAATTGTCGATCTATCGGAAAGTCGTTTAATGTTACTGCACCATTTGTCCCACCTCCATTCCCTTGTGGAACAAATGTCAAAGCAGATTCATCATCTTCAATAGGCACGTTACTGAAATTATTATTGGGGTTGCTATCTATATCATTCGGACTGGCTTGAATAACCTGTGCAAAGGCATTAATGTTTCCACTTCCAGCTAATACAAAAAGAACCATTTGATTGGTAATCGTCGCTCCTGCAGGAACGGTCCCGATGTCCCATTGGTGATTCCATGTGCTATAATTCCCTGCACTAGCTTCAGAGCTAGAAAAAGCAGTTCCTTCAGGAATTTCAAATCCGACTTTAACACCAGATGCTGTCGCACCATTATTGGTAAGTGTAAAGCTCAAATTCAAATATCCATATTGGATATAGGTTGAATTACTGGTTGAGATATTCAAGCTCAAATCCACATTTTGAGCGAAGGTGAAATTTGTGTTTAATACACAAATCAAGAAAGTCAGACCAATGACTTTAGTAAATCGTTGAAGCATATCAATTTATTGAATTGACTAATATTTTTCAGATGGACTATGGAGGTTCTAAGAAAAAAGATGTGTGTGCTAAAAACGATGTTCTTTTTATCTGAGGGTCTGTAGACTAAAAGACATTAATTTGGTAGGAGTTATCTTGTCACAAAGATACACTAAATCTCAATAAAATGCCAAGTAGAAGCTCTAGGTATTTTCCCTTATTTTGGTTAGATTTTACTCTTTCTGGTTGATAATTTTCATAAAAAACCAGGATTTAGCGATGAAGTGCTTTCTGGTCTCAGAAATAGCTATTTCTTATTTTTGCCATAACTCCAAGTTTGATTTGTCGGAATATTCTAATATTTGAGCGATTATAGATCCGAAAATCGAAAATTTGCTATAATTTGTTGGATATGAAAAGGTTGATATATAATTTAATCAAGATAGTTCTACTCTTGGTTCTCCCCTTTATTTTTCTGGTTAGGGGATCTGTTTATTTGAATGAAACTTATTCCTTGGGGCCTTGGCTTTCAATGGGAGGCGGAATACTGGCTACTGCTGTTTTGTTATTCCTCTATTTCACATTCTTGTACGGTAAGCTAACCGGTCGTTTTGGAGATTCGGACAACCTCATGCGCCGAACCGCATTGTCATTGATGATTGTTTCGGCATATGCCATTTATGGTTTGATTTTTATAAGTGGCAATAACACCAAAACAACGGAGGTTCAAAAAGAGTATTCTGAATTACACCCAATACTTCGATTGGGAGTGAGTACGGTTGTTTTTTTCGACAAAGAATTGATCGTCACAGATGCAAGCCGTGTGAAAGAGGATTATAAGAAGATGGGGTTAAAAACAAAGAACCGTTCCTTGCATTATAAGCAAAAGAGTTCTGGCTTTGTACATGCTGTGGACATTAGGACCAAAACGAGGACAGCATTTCGGAATAACTTATTGAAATTTTATTTCAAAGCTATGGGGTTTAATACTTTGCGGCATGTGGGAACGGAAGATCATTTGCATATTTCGATTCAAAGCAAGGATGCGCCTGGAGCTATATAACTTAGGCTTTCCACCAATAAAAAAGCGACTAAAAGAAATTATCTCCTAGTCGCTTTCTTATTAATTCGTTTCAACGATTATTCAAAAATAACTTTTCTCGTTTCTATTTTTCCATCTATTGATAAATTCACAAAATAGATTCCCTTAGAAAAGCCTTCATTTTTATTCAAGTAAAAGGAATGTGTTCCTTGATTAAGTTGTCCTTCAAAAACAGCTTTCACTTTCTTACCATTCACATCAAAAACGCTGATCTCTGCATTCTGAGAAGAAGTTTTCAAATTCAATTGAACATTGATTTGGTCACTACTGATTGTAGGCATTACTTTGACTTCAGCAATATCTGCTGTAAGTTCATTGGTAGCAACAAGTTCTGCAAATTCAGTAACATTGATTCCGTTTACGAAAGTATAATTGTCTCCTTCTTTTTTCCAAATGACTGCTGCCACTTCTACATTCTCTACCACCCAACTTGCACCTAAAGAAAGGCTAAAAGTTTGATCAAACTCTGCATCGGCACTTATCGCACCAGAAGAAAGCAAGTTTCCAAATTTATCATCCGTAAAAGAGGCACGAAGAATTTTTGGATGGATGGCTCCCATTCCAATAGGCGATTGTTGAAAAACCAAGTCATCTTCAACTGCATACATGGCTAAGTAATATTCTCCATCGGCTTCTTGGAAAAATTTCACTTTTGCTTGAACATTTATTTCGCCATCTACTTTTTCAGCATTCACACCAACATTGGCAACTGGAGCCAATAAGGCATTTTCAGTAACTGCTGTTGCAATCTGAGTTCTTTTATCAGTTGTATTTCCACTATTCACTCCTTGGTTACTGGCACCAATAAAAAAAACAGGTTGTCCTTGAAAGCTCAAATTATTAGCAATAGCACTTGCTGTTGGATTGATCAAATCTCCGCTATAATGAACTCCCCAAGAAATCGCGTTTTCCTGATTGTCTGCTACTACATCTTTGAAAAAACCCCAACCCCAAGTTCCACAATTTGGGCACCAGGTTGCAGTAACTTTAGTTATCAAACTTCCTTGTTTCTCTTGCACTTCCTGTGCATTTGCAACAAATGAAAATCCTAAAAATAATAAGGGTAAAATAAATTTATTCATTTTGATTCTTTTGTTAAGCTGCTTTAAATTCAACTCATTAGATGAATTGCAAAAATAAGGTTCTATTGAATCTCTTTCAACTTAAATTGGTAATAATATCGTAGAACCGATATTTCTTGATGTGGTTGCTTCTTTTTGAAACTCTTTTTCTGTTAAAAGGACCATTGACAGAAGCGTAAATTCAATTTCCAAGCCAATATCAGAAGCAAAAGTGTAGGAATAAAAAAAGAGTAACACAATATGAGGGTTGCGTTACTCCTTACGGTGATTGGGAGAAATATATTTATTTTTGTATTATAACTCTTTTCGAGATAGATTTATTGCCTTGAGCGATCATTACAAAGTAATTTCCCGATGCTTTTCCGCTTATATCTACTTGCTCCTGAAAGAATCCTTGAAAACCTTCAATGTCTTTTTGATAGACCAATTGGGCTGAAGAAGAATAGATACGGATGGAAGTTTTTGCTTGAATTGGAAGATTAAAAGTTAGATTAAAAATACCATTATTCGGATTGGGATAAATATTCAGTTGCTCAATTCTTAGGTCATTTACAATAGGCATTTCGACATTATAGGTTTCTTTCATTTCTACTGCTTCAGACTCCGTAATATCCACAACTTTAAAGTCACTGATAGTAAAGTCTTCCTTTTCAATTATATCTGTCGCATTATTATCTTCAACTTTTTGGTAAGTTTCAGCATAAGATTTTATAACGGATTTGACTTCTTGAACTGCCCCATTCCGAACATAAGACAATGTAATCTTTTGCCCAGGTTCCATTGAGTTAATTTCATCAGACAAGCTATGCCAATCTTTTATTTTCGTGCCATTTATATTGCTAATAATATCACCATCTTCTAAACCCATTTCATCGGCTGTAGAATTTTTGATAATATTGACAATGGTTCCTTTACTTGATTTGGATTTATTGTAGTGCGTTATGTGGACGCCTAAGAAAGCCTCATCTGCATGCTGCGCATTCAAATTAGGAGAAAAGCTTACCAATAAAATTAAAGTAAAAAGTGTAACTAGATTTTTCATGTCGCAAGTTTTCCAATACCTACGAATGAAAGATCAATTTGGATTTTTTGTAAAAAACTATCCTTTGTTTTCTTTGACCCACTTTCTCACCTCTTGCACATTTTTAGATGCAATATCTGCTGGGATATCAATCAGTTTTTTATTTTTCATATCGATCACAAAGTGAGTTTTATCTGGTTTATTTCTTAAAACAATAAAACGATTGTTGCGAACGCTCCTACTCACTCTTGGAGAAATATCCATCGGTTTTTCCAACAAAGGTGTCAATTGAATTGGATCGTCAGCACTTTCCTCAAAGCTTGGAAAATACAATTGATGCAGACCACTCTCCAATTTAAAGGCAAACAAATCGTTGAGCTTTTCTCCATTGGAAAACTCTGCGATAGGAGGATAAGATTTCGGTTTCTTTTTCACTCTTAGATCATACCCAGTAAATCCATGATCAACAGCATAGGATATCAAATATTTATCAAAAGTTTTAAGGGCAACAGGCATCCCTGACTGTGCATCAACTTGATTACGACTATTGACATATTCCGGGGTCATAGGAGGCAACATATTATTGGAAGCAAGGTCATAACAAAATACTTCGTCAAAGCCTTGACAACAGACGACCTGATTGACTTCTTCAAAAGTGTTCATTTGCAATAGATAAGGAAAGTCCGGGCTTCGGTTGATGGGCAAAGCATGTCTGGTGATCATGTTACAATCATCGACAGTATATACTTGAAAAACGCGATGGCTTTCTCCCAATTTTTCATCATAAACTGTATGGTCAGAAACGAGCGAAAATACTTTTCCTAATCTGCGCACATAATGCTCGTTGCCTTCTAGGGTGGTGCCATTAATTTTGCAGGGTTGTTTTTCCGGATATTCCTTGGCAGCGGCAACAGGAGCTGTCAATGCAGCAGAAGAAGCTTCTTCATTTTTTGGCTGAGAATCCGTGCTTGGATTTGCTGTAGGAGCGGATTCTGAAGTTGAGTTATTAGCTGGTTCTTCGCAGGACAAGCAAGTCAACAAACCGATTAGGAAGACTATGGGTAAAAATTTCATAAGCGCTTTTTGAGAAAGAATTAAATACATCTATTCTAAAGAATATCAATTTTCGAACCTCAATTTCCAGTTATTTATTGAAAAAAGCACCTTTAAAGGCGAGTATGTGCTGTAAGGCGTATAATTCAAGGTTCAATATCTTTGGTTTTCACCTTCATCCTGCGTGCTTTTTGGCGAATAAAGGCTGTTTTTTCCGAAGCGATATAGATTTTGTTTTTTGATAAAAAATCGATGGATTCGTACTGAGAGGCAATGATATAAGGAGCAATTCCTTTTCTTTTCATTTTCCCTTGAAGAAACAAGTTATTTTTAAAGTTGCTAAAAATAAATACAGAAGCTCCTGAAGATGGAATTAAGCCAAATAGTTTTTTATAATTGTAAGCCACCAGTGCTATACGCGATCCTGTTGCATCTATTGCTGCTCCGGTCACCACTCTTTTTTTCAAGAAAATACTGTCTTTCAAAATGACTTCTTGATTCCCTGCTTCAGCAGATAGGACGTAATGCTTCGTGTAATAATTGCCTTGTTTCAATTTGTTTTTACTAAAAAGATGGAGGCTATCCTGAAACCAGAAAAAAGCTTCCATATCGAAATTACGTTGACTCGGATTGGGAGGAAATTCTTTTTGATCGGGATAATGGAAGCTAATCGAATCTATGTTTTTGCTTTCGGAATTGTAAATGTAAATTTTAAGGTCTTTTCGTTTGTTGGCGTTGTTTCCAAATTCTCCGATATAAATATTGCCTTTGTCATCACAGGTTAAATCTTCCCAATCTTTATTTTTGATGGATTCCAAATTGATGACTTCTTGCAATTCGCCTCTGCCATTGGTTTTAAACAATTGGGCGGCAGCTCCACTATCATTGTGCCACCAAAAAGTGCTATCGTTTTGAATAACCAAACCAGATACTTCTTCTAAGGCAACAGGTAATTTGAATTTTTTTCTAACTTTTTTTTGAGCAAAAAGAAAGGACGGAAAGATAAAAAATAAAAGAACAAGCAAAAGAATATTTCTCATGAGACTACAAGTGATTGTTGCCCACAAGATAGGAAAAGGCATTGAATTCGCTTGTTAATTAATCTGGCAAAGGTCAAATTACTTTTTCAACTTCAATCGATTACCCATAGCATATAGGTCGATCGTTACTTCGCCGTATAGGTCTCCGATTAGAGGTTCCTTGGTATATTCTTCCTCGAAGGATCCTTCTTCATTATAAAGAATCAGATTTTTACCATAAAAATAAATCACTCCTGCTTTGATCTGATAGGAACCAGTGAGTGTTGCTTTAACGATTCCTTCAAATTCGTTTGGCTGGGCAATATGGAGTTCAAAAGATTTCGGTGTTAAAATAAGTTTTGCATCCTGATCGAAACTACGGTCTTCGTATTTGCCAAAAAGAGTCCTCATCCTAGAATCCATCTTAGGCTTTTTGCTTTTGGTGTTTACTTTTTCTAAGGCTGCTCTATTGGATTCAAATAATTGTCGAACTTCTCTTTTAGAAAGTGCTTTATTGAAAATTTTTAATTCATCGATTGCTCCTTTCAGATTTTGGGTATCGTCCTCTCCTTTACAAGGGCTATTATTTATAGTCAATTGCGTGCGAGCTAAAAGGTCCACAGGATACATCGTTTCACGCGAATCGATCAACTCCCCATCTTTAAATATAACCGCTACGGATCCCTTTCGAACAAACACATAATGATGCCAACGCTTGTCTAAATTATTCGCGTAAACCTTGGCTTGTGCATTTCGGGAAGAAGCATCGCTGAGGACTGCGTACATTTTATTTCCAGACCTCCAATCAAACAGTCTATAATTATCACATTCTGCTCTTTTGCTAATTAAACTTTGTCGGTTTTTGCTATCCAAGGACCTGAAATATAAACTAATGCTAAAATCTTGTGTCCTTTCTATGTACTCATTTACATTTCCTTCAAAAGTAATCGCATGATTTCCTCCGTCAAAATACAAAGCTTGATCTATTACTCCATCAACCGTTTCTGGAGAACCGAATATTTTTCCATCACCTCCACTTCCGATTTGGTCATTGACTTCTCCGTTGGTAAATGGGTAATAGGCAACTAGTGCGTCAGGTGCTTGTGCTGGACAAATATAACTTATCAAGAGAGCGAGAAGAAATGGCAATAACTTTTTCATGTTTTAATGATTTTCAGTTTTAGCTTTATTATGTGGGGGAATAAATTCCCCCGATACGAACGAGTAATTAATTAGGATGGTCTCTTTATGGTCCCTAAAAATAAGCCTTGTGGTCGGTTTATTTTCTTATCAAATGGTTAAAAGATTAAATTATTCGATCCTGATTTATTGATCTTTTTTTTCACAAAAAAAACACATCCTAAATTTTTAACATTAAAAAATTTGCTATTACGAAAGCTTTCGTATAATATTGTAGTACGAATTAATTCGTAAGACTAAATTAATAATCGATGACGGCAAAAAATATAATCAAACCTACTGAATCTGAATTGGAGATTTTACAAGTACTATGGGAGCATGGACCTTCTTCTGTCCGCTTCGTAAATGATACACTTAATGAAAAAGGGACGAAGGAAATCGGCTATACGACTACCCTTAAGATCATGCAAATCATGGCTGAAAAGAATCTGGCAAAGCGCAATACAGATAAGCGAACCCACATCTACGATGCCAATGTCAATGAATCTCACACTCAGAAACATTTATTGAAAAATTTTGTGGATTCTACTTTTCGTGGTTCCGCAATGAAAATGGTGATGCAAGCTTTAGGCAATCACAACGCTTCTGAAAAAGAGTTGGATGAAATCAAAGCCTTGATCACCAAGATTGAAAAAGGTGAATAAGCTAAGATGGAAGCTGGCATTCATTTGCCATTTTATGAAAACTAATTTTTGACTTCCCCTAGGAGTCGAGACAAAAAATCAGAACATGCATTTAATCAGTCAATTTATTTCAGACGAAATCATATACGCCCTCGGATGGACCATGGTACATTCTTTATGGCAAGGCTTCCTCATTGCAATGGTTTTAGCTTTGGTCATTAATTATTATCAAAATGAAAATGCTAAGTTAAAATATGAGCTTTCAGCCTTTGCTCTTTTTACTGTTTTTACCTCTGCCTTGGCAACATTTCTTGTGCTTTACGATAAAGCAGTGTCAACAGACTTGAGTGAAATCATCATCATCGGGCAAGCGACTTTCACTTTCGAAGAATCTGAATCCGTTATTTCTACAATCTCAAATTCATCTGCCAGTTTGCTGAATCAATATTTGCCACTATTGGTTTCCATATGGTTTGTTGGAATGGTCTTTTTTCTAATCCGCTTACTGGGCGGCTTGATCTATATTCAACATCTTAAAACGAATCAGCTTTATAGTATTGAAAAAAGATGGCAGGTCAAAATGGAAAAAATTCTAAAGAAAACACCTATAAAGAAATCTGTAAAGTTGTTTGAATCTGGTCTTGTAAAAGTACCTATAGTGATTGGATATTTGAAGCCAATGATATTGATGCCAATTGGAGCGATTAACAATATGAGCGAGCAGGAAGTAGAAGCTATTTTATCACATGAGATAGCACATGTCTTGAGAAACGATTACATTTTGAATATTGTCATGTCATTCATTGAAGTTCTATTTTACTTTCATCCAGCAGTTTGGTGGATTTCAGATAATGTCAAAAAAGAAAGAGAAAACTGTTGTGATGATTTGGCTATCCAACTGTGTGGTGATTCTATGACTTATGCAAAAGCTTTGGTGCGAATTCAGGAAATGCAATTAAAAGGTCCAAGACTAGCAATGGGATTTTCAGGAAATAAAAATCAATTATTAAATAGAATCAAACGCATATTGAATCAACCAGGCAGCAAGAGCAATATCAATGAAAAAGCAACAGCTGTCGTGATGTTATTCATGGCCGTCGTAATGCTTTCGTTCAGTACAAAATCTAATTTGAAAGATTCATTTTCAAAGATCGATGCAAAAACGAATATTGTTAACATTACACCAGATCCATCTATTGAACGGGAAGTAATTGTCATTCCTTCTACAAAGATTATTACTGACACTATTCCTAAAAAGAAAAAGAAAAGGAAGCAGTCTTATGTTAAGACGACAGATGAAGGATCTATCTCATTGCAAATCGAAGACGACATTATCACTAGACTTAAGATTAATGGAAAGGTAATTCCGGAAAGTGATTATCAAGATTACGAAAATGAAATTGCCAGCTTTAGAGACGAAATGGATAATATGCCGAGTCCTCCTGCTCCTCCAAGTCCGCCTTCGCCGCCAGCTGTAATTGGAATAAATCCACCTGCTGTACCTGATTTTGCACCTGTGCCACCACCTGCTCCACCCGCAGGAATGCCTGCACCACCTGCGCCTCCTGCACCGCCTCTACCTGGTCATATTATCAATAGACAAGAAGGCAATGGAAACACTATGATTATCAGACAAAACGATAATGTACATGTGGTGGAATTAGGGAATGGAAAAACAATCGTGATTCACAGCAATGATTTACAAGTGGGAGATTCGATAGTTGTTTTTGAAAATGGTTTTGGAGTCAACGATCCTTTAAGTGTGTGGCCTCAGGATTTGGCAATGGGTAATGCAAATAATTTTAAAAAACCTAAGCATACGCTTCGCTTTCAATCTGATGACAATTCTTTTTGGGTTTCTAAAGAGGAGGATAAAAAAACCTTAAAATTTTGGAAAGAAAAATCGGAAAAACAAGAAAGAGAATTGCTCAAAGATATTGAGAAGAGAAAAGAAAAGATGGATGAAGAAATTCGAGTAAGAGTTGCTGAGAATAATATCCAAATAGAAAGAATAAAAAAGGAATTAGAAGAACAAACAGAGAAAATAAACTCTTCTTTTTCGGAAAGTAATCTATTCCCTTTTCAACAACAAGAAAAAGAAGAAAATAAGCTTTATCAAAAAGTGACAAAAGAATTAATCAAAGACAAATTGATTGAAAAAGGAGATCGATATAGAATCAAAATGACCAATAAACACGTTTATTTAAACGGAAAAAAACTGAGTTCTGAACTTTCTAAAAAGTACTCCATCATTATTGAAAATTATGGTGAAATGAAACTAGGAAAAAACAGTACTATCGAAATTGAGAATTTTTAAATCAACCTAATTTTATTTTTAAATAGATTAAAATGAAAACCTTTAACATCATCAAACTAGCTTGCTTAGCAACATTTACCGTTATGCTATGTTTCCCGGTTTTTGCACAAGAAGAGAATGCAGAATCGGTGCAAAAAAAAGTTGTTATTATTAAAAAAACCATTGATGAAAATGGTGAAGAATCAATTGAAAAAACCATACACCTTGGTAAAGGAGAAATCGAAATTATTGATTTACAGGAAGATGGTAACATGGAAATTATAGAAGAGGATGGAAAGAAAAGAATCATGATCAAAAAAGAAGTCAATGGAGACGATAAGAAGGAATACTTCTATCACATTGATGTTGACGATAGCGATGAGGACACCAATGTCATCATTCACAAAAACAAAAATAGTTTCACAAAAAAAGACGGTAAATCTTTCAATATAAACATAGAAGAAGATGGAGATCAAAAAACCATCAAGATGAAAAAAGTATTGCCGAGCGGAGAGGAAAGAGTATTTAACTGGAGTGGATCAGGAGAAATTCCTGAAGACGTAAAAGCACAAATGGAGGAATTTAATTCTGGTGAACACACATTAATATTCCTTGATAATGATCACGACTTGCATATACACCAAGATCAAAATTCCAATGGGAACGATGCATGTCTTGGCGTAGTTATCAAAGAAGAAATTACAAACATCGACGGCACAGAAACAGTAGAAGGAATCACTGATCAAGGAGTAGTTGTTCAGGATATTTTAGAGAATACTGCTGCTTCTCTTGCAGGACTTTTAGAAGGCGATGTTATTACGGCAATTGCCAATAATACTATAAAAAGAATAACAGAATTGGTGGACGCTTTGAATCCATTCCAACCTAACGATCAAGTTGAAATTTCTTTCATTCGAGATGGCCAAGAACAAGCAGTGACTGCGACTTTGAAATCATGTAACACAATGTCTCATTTTGAAGTTATTGAAATCGATGAAGAGATAGAAGAGGATGGTAATTCACAAGGGAATTTTGAATCATACATCTTGCCAAACAGTACGCTTGTATTGAATGAATTACAGGTATTCCCAAATCCAACTGCTGGTCAACTCAATGTGCAGTTTACTGCAGCACCCATTGCTACCGTTGTAAAACTCACTACTATTGATGGGAAGGAAGTGTATAAGGAAAAAATCAAAAAATTTGACGGCAATTATTCTAAGGAGATTTCGATTAAAAATACTTCTTACGGGACTTTAATTTTGGCTATTGTCCAAGGAGAGAAAATTTACAATCAAAAAATTATTTATACAAACAAGTAGTTAATGACTTAAGGATTGACCACTATTTTTCGCAAAAAGCCAAATTTCTTTCAGAGAAGTTTGGCTTTTGATTTTTTGACCTTGAAACCTTTTTTTTACTTATCCAACCATTTTTTAAACCCTCCCACTCTATCTCTGCTCACAATTACATCTTCATTAAAACTGGGGTTCAATTCGATTTTTAGTCTACTGTTAAAATAGGTATGGATTTTATGAATAGAATTCAGATTGACAATAAATTTTCGATTGATTCTAAAAAAAACATTGGGATCCAACATGGTCTCCAGTTGATCAAGCGTGTAATCAATGATGTGTTTTTTATTGCTATTGGTTTGAATGTAAACAAATCCATCTTCCGAATAGAAGTAGTTGATATTTACACTGGTAATATAGCTTAGTTGCTGTCCAACTTTCACCAGAAATCGTTCTTTATATTCTACCTTATTCAAACTTTCTAATAAAGATTGAATAGCGCTCTGATCGATTCCTTTTGAGGACTTTTGATAAAGATTGAATTGCTCGAATGATTTAATAAGATCATCTTCATATATTGGCTTTAATAAATAATCGAGCGAATTTACTTTGAAAGCTTTGAGTGTATATTGATCATATGCTGTGGTAAATATTACCGGAGAAGTGATTTTTGTTTCAGCAAAAATATCGAAACTAATCCCATCCGCTAATTGGATATCCATAAAAATCAAATCGGGTTTTGGAAACGTTTCTAACCATTTTACAGCGGCTTCGACACTATCAATGATGTCAAGAATAGAAATATCATCCCGTATTTTTTTCATCATTTTGACCAGCCTTTTGGCTGCCGGTCCTTCGTCTTCAATAATAAGTACATCCATCGTATTACCAGGAAATTAAGTTGATTGCGAATTGTTGATTCTGCTCTGAGTAAGAGATAAGCGTTTCTTCAAATTTTGGTTTTCGGAACTTCGCTTTAGGATTATTTGAAAAGCCATAAGGTTCTTTCGGGATACCCATAAAATTGGTATCCAGTATTTCATTTGAATTCACATCATGAAAAACAGCAATTGAATATTCTCCAAAAGGTACGTCATCCATTTCAAATGTCAACTGCCCTGCTTTACTAACTTTTACAATCTTCCCATAAGCGATTTCTCCTTCCTCATCGTAAGCCTCTGCATTGGTGTACAATCCTACACGCATTGTCCCTTCTGACTTCTTTATATTTTCGATTGTAATAGTCACTTGGGCATAATTAGTAATCGCCAATAAATTGAATACAAAAAACACAATAACCTGGAAAAGGTTTGATTTAATTTTCATAGTTTAAAAATCTATTTGACTTTATGAAGTTGTTTAAATCGATTAACATAAAGCTATCTGACAGGGATCAATTCCGCATTTTTCAATAAAGGTAAAACAACGATAAATGAATCTTGCGTAACGACAACATCAACTTCTTCATCAGAGAAAAAATGGTACCTATTTTTGATATTCTCCAATCCCGTTTTGGTCCCACTTGCGACTTGCTTTTTCTTTTGTAAATTATTTCTAACGATAAGTTTTGAATCCTTTTCAACAAACATCTCTATGTTCAAAGGTTTTTTCGTAGAAACGATGTTATGCTTAATTGCATTCTCAAAAAGAATTTGCAAAGAAAGAGGAATTATTAGATCATTCATATTCTCTTTTGGAATATTTATACTGACGCAAAAATTTTCTCCAAAGCGTTCTTTCATTAAATAAACATAGGAATATAAAAATTCTAATTCTTCCGATAATGGAATCAATTTTTTCTCTCTGATTTCTAAAATGTATCGATATACTTTAGAAAGTTTTTGCACAAAACTCACCCCTCTTTCTGGATTTTCAGGGATCACATGTGCTAAGGTATTTAAACTATTGAATAAAAAATGGGGATTAACTTGGTTTTTCAAGCCTTCCAATTGAGACTGGATATTTTGTTGCTCTAATTGCGCCTTTTCCACATTGCTTCGTTGAAGCAAACTATATAAATAAACGATTTCATAAATAGCTAAGATCAAAAAGATAATGGTAACCGAACCTATTTGCATCGCCACTTTATTGGGCTCCATGCCATTGGTGTATTCCAGAATTTTTTCTTCTAAAAAATGATCCAAAGTTCCATTCAATACAAAGTAAAAAAAGATTACGGTGGTGGTTGAAATCACAATCCTTTTAAAAGTATCGGATTGATTCCCCATCTTGGTCCGAAAGAACAAAAATATTTTTCTGAAGCACAACCAATAGATCGATGTATATAAAAAAGAAATCAGACCACAATGAAAAAAGGAATGTCTGAAAGATGGATCTTTCAAATATTGCCCCCACATCAAGGTATTGACAAGGATAGCAATC
>CALIAG010000155.1 GCA_938041325.1 uncultured Saprospiraceae bacterium
TTTGCGCTTGCAGGCTCACTTATCATTTTCTTCATTGGTTTGGAGATGATTTTAGGCATTAGATTTTTCAGAGATCATCATGATGATGGCGGTTCTGGAAGTATAGTTCCTATTGCTTTCCCGCTTTTGGCTGGAGCAGGAACTTTGACTACGATCATTTCCTTAAAGGCAGAATATGACAATTTGAGTATTATTATAGGCATTGCTATCAATTTGCTTATAATATTCCTAATTCTTCGTTCAACAGACTGGTTATCAAGGAAATTATCCCCTCAAGTATCTGCAACCTTAAGAAAAGTATTTGGCGTATTATTGATCGCTATTGCTATTCAGATGGTACAAGATAATCTGATGTAAAATGTAAATATCTTATTAGAAAATAAACAGTTTCAAGGGGCCTTCGGGCCCCTTTTTTTGGTTAAAGCGCGTCTAAGTCCCTCTACTTTGAACCCAAGTAGCTCTATCTCCCGTTTAAATAATTAGCTTTTAGAATTAACAATTTAGTCTAAAAGTTGAAGTGATATTGATAATTTTCACCATCTTTGGGTAAGAAGTTATAGCAAGAATATTGCTTAAAACATTGCTAACAGATTAGCGCAAGATTGAAAAAAAAGAAATAGCATGTCATTTGAAAAATTGAACTTAGTAGAACCGATACTCAAAGCATTAAGTGAATCTGGATACAATAAGCCCACTTTAATACAAACTAGAGCAATTCCACTCGCTCTTAAAAGAAAAGATTTACTAGTCGTTGCTCCATCAAGAACTGGAAAAACGGAAGCTTTTAACCTTCCAATAATCCAATTGATTCATAAGTTTGATGTGCAAAAAAACGCACTTCCAGTTATTCGAGCTTTGATCATTTGTCCTGATAAAAAGCAAGTCGAAAAGGTTGAAAATAGTTTGAATTCCTATTCTAAGTATACCTCTATTAAACTAGCTACGCTGTCTGGTGGCTTGGAACAAGAAGCTCAAGTTGAAAACATCAAGGAAGGGGTAAATATTCTAGTTGGTACGCCGCGAAGAATCTTAAAGGCTATTGAAAAGAATAAGGTTTCTTTATCCGAAGTAAAAATGCTTGTCCTCAGTGAAGCACATAGGATGATGAAACGAGATTTCATTCAAGAAGTTGAAGATCTTCTAGTGAAGGTTCCGGAGAAAAGGCATACCATGATTTTTTCAGGAAAATTATCAAATGGTATTCAAAAGCTGTCTGGAAATTTGCTTAATGATTATGAAAAAATTGAACTAGAGCCTTCAGAATTACCTAAAAATGCAGGCAAAGGGGAAAGAAAGGACAGAGATCGGGACCGAGATAGAAGCAAAGGCAGAGGCAAGAAAAAAGACAAGCGAGATGTCCCCTTGCATGAGAGAAAAAGAGGTGCAGCAGCTTTACCTTCATCACTTCGCAAGAAATTCAGATGGCCTTTAGGCTAAACCCTTTGTAAATGAATCCGTTTGATTCGATTCCTTTTCCAATCCTTACAACGCAAAGATTGCTGCTGCGGCAATTAAAGCAAAGTGATGCATCTGCCATTTTCCAAATCAAATCCAACAGAAGTGTCGCCCAATTCTTAAATAGACCTCTAATGGTTTCTCTTAAAGAGGCCACTGCTTTCATTGAAAAAATAAATACTGGGATCGAAAAGAATAAATGGCTATTCTGGGCCATTGAGCTGGAAGAAAGCAAACAATTGGTCGGTACGATTTGCTTATGGCAATTCGAAGAAAAAGAACGGAGTATTGAAATTGGTTTTGAGATGAATCCTGAATTTCAACAAAAAGGTTTCGCAACGGAATCTTCAAAAGCAGTGGTTGACTTTGCTTGTCAAAATCAAGTTTTCAAAAAGCTAAAAGGCATTACCAATAAATTAAATAGTTCCTCTATCAAAGTGATGACAAATGCTGGTTTTTCATTTGTAAGAGAACTCTCCTCGGAAGATAAATTTGAAGAAGAGATGCAAGAAGAACTTGTGCTATATGAGATTGAATTATAATCAGTCCATTTCTTACTTTTATTCCATTTAGTTTCACTCCTTTCTACCCTTTTCCTATATTCAAGCAAAATTTATTTTATGATAGTACACGGTACTCACAATGCTGTTCCGGATAAGCGCAACGAAGATGTTCTCATCTATATTAATGGCGAATTAAAGAAAAGAGAAGACGCGAAGATCTCCGTTTTTGATAGCGGTTATCTTGTTGGTGATGGCATCTGGGAGGCGTTAAGATTGCATGACGGTGTTTTGGTTTTTCTGGACCAACATCTTGATCGTTTGTGGCAGGGAGCCGCAACAGTTGGTATGGATCTTAAAATGACTAGAGAAGAATTATTGGAAAAAGTCTGGTATACTTTGAAAGCAAACAAAATGAACGATAATGTTCATGTCCGTTTTATGGTTACGCGTGGAATAAAAAAGACTCCATCTCAAGATCCGCGACTAACTATTTCAGGCCCGAATTTAGTGATCATAGCTGAACATAAAAAAGCATCAAAAGAAAGCAAGGTAAAAGGCGTAACATTGTTTACCAGTACCATTCGAAGAGGATCTCCAGATTACTTAGACCCTAGACTGAATTGCCATAGTAAATTGCATGAAGTGATGGCTTTGGTGCAAGCTATTGAGGCTGGAGCAGATGAAGCCTTGATGCTGGACATTCATGGGTTCGTTTCCACTTGCAATGCGACTAATTTTTTCATTATTAAAAATGGAGAAGTCTGGACTTCAACTGGACAATATTGCATGAATGGAATTACCCGAGCCAACATAATAAGAGTAGCCAAAGAAAATGGCCTTCCTTGTTACGAAAAGAATTTTTCGCTCTTTGATGTATATGGAGCTGATGAAGCATTTGTCACCGG
>CALIAG010000156.1 GCA_938041325.1 uncultured Saprospiraceae bacterium
TTCTCCTATGTATAGATTTTCTGGTGGGCCGAAGTTTTGAAGTTGGATTGCTTTCATGGTTTTGTGATTTAATTATCAGGCGATTTATTTTAAATCGAAAATAAAATTTGTATGCAATTGATTGCTAAAATATGAATTTAGATTTCGCACCTATGGCGCTTTTGCTTTTAAATCATTCCATTTCGTATTTTCGCTCAATTCATCAAATTTTTTGCTTTTAGTTTGATTCCTCTTTTCACTCTCCATACTGTTTATTTACTGCAAATGTAAACAAAAAACCCTTCTGCAAAAGGGTGCAGAAGGGTTCTTGGTAATTGCAAACGATTTTGTCTTTACTCAATCAAAATCATTTTCTTCGTTGCGGTATGCTCAGGGGTATCCAATTGATAGTATAGGATTCCTGTATTTTTCAAATCGCTTCTTGTAATGTTGACTTCATTGTATCCTGCGTTGAATTCTCTTTCTATCACTTTTAAAACTTTACCAGAAACATCAAAAATCTTTAAACTTGCTTTTGTTGATGTTGGCAGATTAAAAGCAATCATGGTTTCATCTTTAAAAGGATTCGGAAGATTTTGGTACAATGTGAATGCATGTTCAGCAGCTTCTTTTTCAAACTCAAGATTTATATCCAATAATTCTAAAGTCTGATTATACGCCTCTTTCTTAGTCAATGCAGAATTCAAGTTAAGATAAGAACTCAATAATCCATTTGATTTTGATTTCACTTTCAACTTAAATAATACGGCATTTTCATCTATACTCATTGCTTCTTTCGTATTCCAACTTACAGTGATCAAACCTTTGTCAGAATGACTTAATCCGAAATTAGCTGAGCTCATCTGCCATTCTGCAGCAGGGATTACATCAACTATTTCTAGTGCTTTTTCATCCAAAGACAATGTAAATTGAAAGCCACTTGTTTCCTTAAAGTCTCTTGTTCTAAATGCTATTTCGAATTCTTTATCTGCTTCTAAACGTTGTTCTTCCACCATTAGAGAAATGGTCTCCATGAAATTTCTTGGTTGAGCAGACATGATACTATTTGAAACAGCACTATTGTTTACATCACCTACTTTGACTCCAACAAAATTCGATTCGTAATCTTCTGTTAAGCCATTGATGCTAACCATTTCTGGAAAGGAAGTTAAGAACGGATTGTTTGGGTCTGGAAATTCAAAACTTCTATCTACAAATCTCCAACTTTCATTGTTTGGAAATTCTGTATCTATGAACAAAATCATTTTACGCAATGCAATCATATCTAGCGTCGAAATAGATCCAGATTTATTGACATCGGCAGCAATCATTTTGTAAGGAGAATCCAATCTTTCAATATTCAAAATATGTTTTGAAATCAATACCAAATCAAAAGTTGAAATTCCATTCAAAGGATCTGTATTCAATCGCGGTTCAATGTCGTAATTTTGATCAACTGGTAATTCTGGAAATTCGAAAAGTCCTTCTTCTGAGGTAAATTCTGTTTCCAATAGTCCTCCTGTCAATCGCACTTCCACTTCCTCTACTGCAGTTAACTCTTCCGTTTCAATATTACCATACACCATAGCATCAGGTGCTTGCGGTACCAGACAAGCTCCATTTGGATCTTGTATTTCAACGGTTGTTGAACAGTAGTTATAGTTTCCTGCTTCGTCGATTACAAATACGTTTACATTGAAAACAGGTCCTTCATTCCTCAAGTCTTCACAAGTAAAAATAATGGAACTCGTACTTGGCAGATCCGTTGCACCACCAGGTCTTCCTGCTTCAATTCGGAATTGTAGATTGCCATTTTCAGTACAATTATCAAAAGCGCCTTCATTAAAAGCAGAAGCTAAAACTTCTATCTCACCAGTTGCTGGCATCACTGGAATGACCAAACCATTGTCACAATAAGGAGTTGGTTCTTTACAATCCCGTATGTCAAATTCGTGAGAACAGCTGCCTACATTTCCACAATGATCTTCTGCATTCCATAGAATACGGTGGGTTCCTACTGGGTAAGTTCCATTTGCATTTATGTTATCATTTGACAGAAGTGCCACTGGGAGGTTATTAGGGTTTGGATAAGGGTATGGATTTACGTTTGCACCTAGCAAATCATAAACGCCATCGCTATCTAAATCTATTTTGAAATCCACAACCAAATCTGAATTCGGTGTACAATCGTCCATTAAACTCATTGGCAATTCTACAGATCCTGTACAGTCATCGTTCTCTCCACACAAAGTCACATCCTCACAAATAAAGAATATTGGATTCGAAGAATTCAGTACTTTAATGTATTGAATGTAAGTCCATTTTCCTTCAACGATTCCATCATCAGTCGCATCAAATACGTCATTATTGTCGCTGTCTGTTTCATCAAAATTACAATAATCCGTAATGATCCATGTTCTTTGAATTTTAAAACAAGCATCCTCCTGAACAGTAAACTCTTCGTCATCATAATCAACAGATACCAATGAACAATTGTCTTCATTGAAAATAATAGGACGACCAGTTTGGTCCGGATCGGTATCCGGTCCACAAGTAGAAGATTCAAAATCACACGGCCATTTCACACCATCATTAGAATCGACATTTGTACAAGCCACATCATTGATGTAGAACGGATCACAATCCAATGTTGTAATTCTTTGCGAACAAGAAGCCGTTCGTCCATCAGGATCAGTTGCTGTAAATATTCTTGTAATGGTTCCTTGTCCACATGCACGGTTGTCGATCACTTGTTCAGAAACAGTTACACCACAATTATCTGTTGTAAAACCGTCAATTCCTATAGATAACCTGTAAACTTGCGCTGGATTAGCAGCATCAAATAAAGGATGTCCTTGACAAACTCGATCATAGATTATAATGGAGTCTGGTTGGTTTGGCAATTCTACAATCTGTCCAAATTCACTTAGGTCATTTATATCAAACCAGTAATCACAAGAGATCGTTAAATCACTTGGACATTTTATTTGTGGAGCTAGTTTATCTTCAACTGTTGTTTCAACCATACAGTAATTAAGATTACCCGCTGCATCGCTTACTTCCAATTCAACCATCACTGGAGTTCCAATATCTGCACAACAAAAACGGATGGTATCTCCAAAGATATCCGAACCACAATTGGTATCATTCATTCTTCTAACTCTGAAAGTTACGTCTGAGCAATTGTCATGACTGCCATCGTTGAAGGTTGTTGCCAATGCTTGTCCAAAACCATCTATATTTAAAGATACAGTATGAAAAGACTCACATACCACTACCGGTGGCACTTGATCTTCTACGGTCAAATTAACAATAAAGGATCCTGTGTTTCCACAACAATCATATGCTTCATAAGTTATGGTGTGAATACCAATTGGTAAATCACTTACAACATACTGCTGAAGCGTTGAGTTGAATGAAACAGAACCTGTACTTGGTAAAATTCTCCAGTCTGTAAGGTCGGAACAATTGTCTTCGATCCACGGATTAGGAACAATATAAGTTGCAGCACAAGTCCATGGGTCTGTGCTAATCACAGCATCTGCTAAATCAGATATAACAGGTCCTTGATCGTCAGACACTTTTATTATTTGTTCTAATTCTTCGATTGCACCTGAACATTTATCAACTAAGAACCATGTTCTAATGATTTTAAAACATCCTTCGCTCGCTCCACTTTCGCAAACATTTATTCTTTGATCTTGAAAAGTGGTATGCACGCTGCTGCAAGTTGCAGAACCCGTTGGATAACCCGTTCCTTTCCACTTTACGGATCCACAAGAATAAAATTCATCATTTGGAGAAGGATGTCCAACATATAGGTCATTGGCATACTCTCCAGCTTCAATTGCATTCCAACCAATGATTGCACCACA
>CALIAG010000157.1 GCA_938041325.1 uncultured Saprospiraceae bacterium
AAAGAAACACGATATTCGAAAACCGAAAAAAAACACGCTATTCGAAAACCGCCCTCCCTAATTCAAAATCAAAAACTCCGTCCTACGATTATTCTGCCTCCCTTCACTAGTCTCATTGCTATCAATTGGAACGGTTTCCCCAAAGCCCTTGTGCTTCAACCTCGATGCTTTTATACCAAGGTCGACTAAGTATTTATTTACGGCTTTTGCGCGATTGGCCGATAAGAGCAAGTTTGCATCATCCGAACCTACATTATCGGTATGGCCATTTATCTGAATCTCAAGCTTAGGGTTTTCTTCTAATAGAACTCGTAGTCGATCAAGTTCTATGAAAGACTCTGATCTTAAATTGGCTGATCCCGTATCAAAGAAAACATTTTTAAGAATGATGGGCTTTATTTCTTTCACTGGTTCACTTGGAACACTAGGATTAACAGCGATTAAATTATCAGGAATTTTTTGCAGACCTATTTCCAAGATGTAGGCACTATTCGGATTGAAATCTCTTAGTGCAAAATTTTCCGAATGGAAAATATATTTTTCCTTAGAAACATTGAGCGAATAATTTTTACCTAAAGGAAGACAAACTAAAAATTCACCATCCACATCGGTTAATGAACTTGCATGAACTTCTCCAGTACTTAGTTCAACAAATTCTACTTTTGACAAAAGCTCTTTTCGAGTCAAAGCATCAAAAACTTTTGCCTTCACATAGGTCACAGGTTTAGGGCGTACTGCAGGCGGCAATTCAAAACTATAAATATCAGTTTGTGAACCTGCGAGTTCATCTCCAAAGGTTGCTTCGCTGCTCACATCCATATTTCGATCACTTGCAAAGTAAGCGGTTTTGCCATCTATGCTTACAACTAGTGCACCTTCATGAGATGCCGTATTGATAGGGTAGCCCAAGTTTTTAGGTTTCCCCCATTTTCCATCGGGCCCTTTTCTCGATACAAACAAATCACTCAAACCCAAACCTGGATGTCCGTCTGACATAAAAAACAAGGTTTCTCCATCTGCATGAATAAAAGGAGATTGCTCTCTGCCTTTTGTATTAATGGAATCTCCAAGGTTGACTGGACTTCCGTATTGCCCTTTTGAATTTTTGGTACTAATCCAAATATCGTAATCTCCTTTGCCACCGGACCTTGCCGATGCGAAGAAAATAGAATTATTGTCTGATGAAATGGATGGTTGCGACTCCCAACCCATATGATTCAATGGAGTAGGCAAAGGTTTTGGTTCAGTCCATCTGTCTCCTCCTTTGAATTGTGTAAAATACAAATCACAACTCCCTATTCCATCGGGCCGATCGCAAGCAGTAAAGACCATAAATTTTCCATCTGCCGAAACACTTTGAGCACCTTCGTTGAATCTTGTATTTAATTTAAGAATGGGTTGCCCTTTTTGCCATTCCCCTTTGAACTTCTTACTTTGATAAAAATCTTCATTGCCGTTTTCGCGCACGGTGTATATTAGTGTTTCCTCATCAACAGTGAAGGCCGGAAGATATTCCGAGCTGGTAGATTTATTGATATTTTCGCTCATTGGTTTGGGGTCGAATGGAACAGGGTTGGCATAAGCATAAGCCATGAAGTCACAATTCAGAATATGTTTGTTGGCTCTTTTTGTGCGACCTTCTTTTGCTTTGGGGTGAACGATATAGGTTTCAAAATTTTTCTTAGCTTCCGCAAAATTTTTCTGCTTCATTTGAGTCAAGGCCAAGTTGTAAATGATATTAGGTCTATAATCAATATCGAGCGCAATAGCTCGATTATAATTTTCTACAGCTGCAGCATAATTTTTTAAATCATATTGAATATTGGCAGTGACGATATAAGCGTCGATGAATTTTGGTTCAGCCTTTATTGCTTTTGCAAATTCAACCAAAGCCTTGTCATACCGTTCTTGCATGTTATAGGCCATTCCTTTATCAAAGGTCTTCTTTAAATTTCCTTCGATATTTCTTTTGGAAACATAGTCGCCTGGTTGCGCAATTGCAGCGAACGAAAAGAGTAAAAAGAAAGCAAATATTTGTAGCCTGATTATATACATAGAACTAAATTTTTAATATCATTTATCTGAACGCTGAACCCAATACTTTTCCGGAGTCTTAGATAGGAACGTTTTTTATTGAAAAAGACATACGTTGTTACTCATTAAGACCATTATTGTGTGTACTGAGTTGCTTATCAAAAGGTTAAATAAAGTTATAATCTCTTAATTAGTCTTGAATAGTAGCCTGTATCTCCTGTTTTATGTTCTTATACTATTGTATAGTCAAAATTTGTGCGAAAAACGGCTAGAAACAAAAATGGCCACCAGTTTCTACTGATGACCATTTTATATATTTTAAATAGATAACCTATTTTACTTTTTGTGGAACTAACGCGGAGCCCAATTCTGCAGCTTTTTTCAAATCTTTCACATATCCATTCTTCCCAGCTTGCTTTTTGGCCATTCCAAGATAGTAGAATTTATCTCCTTCAGGAATGCTATCTGTTCCATAATCTGTCTCGTGTACTCTTTGGAAAACGGCTATCGCTTCCTCAAAGCTCTGAGTTTCCATTAATGCTCTACCATAATTGAATAAGACAGAACGCTTAAAGTTATAATTCGGATTATCTTCTGAAAAGTGTCTTTTTGAAAATAATTTCAAATCAAGCAATGCGCCATTATAGTCGTTCAACTTGAAGTGGCAATCTGCTTTAAGTCTGCGTGCATGCCAATAGATAGGTTGAAGCGGAATAGAAGTTTTAACAGCATTATTGAAATCTTCAATTGCACCTTTGTAATCTTCTTCTTTCATTTTCAATTTTGCACGACCGAAATATGCATCAGGATTGATCGAACACATGTCAATACTTTTGGTAAAGTCATATCGAGCATCTTCAAAATTCTTAAGCATGTAGTTCACATATCCTCTTCTTTCATAGGCATGTGCATGTCTTTCAAATTTTTCAATTGCTTTGCTCAATGCAGACATGGCTTCATCTTCCTTGCCTTCCTGCCCTGAAAGTTCTCGTCCTTTTAAATAGGCTTGGACAGCACCGCGATCACTTTTTGGTTCCACTCTATTATGACGGAGAATTTTTCCTTCTTCAGTCATCCAAATACCAATATCACCTGATACTGCAAATTGTGCAACATACTCTAATAGGCTAACGGTGTTTTTAAAACTTTTGACGGAACCCTGTGTAATAAAACGAGGAACGTTAAGGGTAAAGGCTTCTTGATCGAAGATTTCTTCTTCGTTGAGAAGGATATCCATCTTATAATAATTTTCCACCCGATGTTGATACATCTTGAGCACCTTATCATAACTTTTAGGATTACCAAACTCCAAACGTCCTTTAAAAATAGATTTGTAAGTAATCATCATGCTGTTTTCGGAGAATTTTGTAGTTAAAAATTTTTGCAATCTCGCAAGGGGGTGCATTTTTCTTATAGTCAAACTTTTCTCCATGGTACACTTATACAATTGAGTGTAGTTCCCAAAGTATATTTTATTACATTAACCAACAAAAACCTTAAAAAGTTTAATTTCTAAAGATTTTTGTACTTTAGTTTATGTAACAATAGTCCAAAATACTTAAAACATTAAGACAATCTTTTATTCGTCTCTCAATTTAGTTTACTCATAGAAGTTTGAAAATCAGATATATACATATCTGATGTTGATGGGATATCAAACCTTGCTAATTTTTTACAGAGCAAGGTGAACTACAAATTACGTTAATTTTTTTGGAAAAGTCAAAAATAAATTTGAGATTAGCGAATTTTTTCACATTATAAAAAATAATAATATATGTGAATATTCAATTCGTTATAGCTTATGCCCATACTTTGCAACCCTCAGTGCAATTGGTACATATGTCTATTTTGTCCCTGCCAGTGAGTAATTTCTCCCGGAAAGAGCCATAGCTTTTATCGTTCCATACCGCTTTCAAGCTTTGATTTTTAAGATCGCCTAATCGGTGGGTAGCGTCTTTGTCAAAACAGCATGGTACAACTAGTCCATCCCAAGTAATTACACAGGAATGCCAAAGCTTCCAGCAATGATTGAGGAGTTTGTTTTTGACTTTATAAGTCCCGTCACTTTGTTTTTCGTAACGTGCATATTCTGTCAAGGTAGGTATCAAAGGATTACCATTTTTATAATCATAGACTTGAGCAGTCTTTAACTTCACTTCATCTATCCCAATTTCTTCAGCAAGTTTGTAGATTTCTGGAATTTGATGCTCGTTAGGTTTTACAACGAGAAACTGAAATATAATATGAGGAGTACTAGAATTTAATTTCTTTTTCCACTTAACCACATTGCGAGCACCTTGTAGAACACTGTCTAACTTTCCTGCAATTCGATAGTTCTCATAAGTTTCCTGAGTGGTGCCATCAACGGAGATAATCAGCCTATCTAAGCCTGATTCAATTGTTTTCTTAGCATTTTCGTCATTCAAGAAATGCCCATTGGTAGAGGTGATGGTGTAAATTCCTTTTTCATTGGCATACTTGACCATGTCCAGGAAATTAGGATTGATATAGGGTTCTCCTTGAAAATAGAAGATTAAATACAACAACTCTTTATAAATATCATCTATCGTACTGCGGAAAAAATCCTTTTTAAGATTACCAGTAGGCCGTGTAAAGGATCTGAGACCAGAAGGACATTCTGGACATCTGAGATTACAAGCGGTGGTGGGTTCCAGCGAAATAGTAAAAGGCATTCCCCATTGAACTGGTTTTTTCGTCCATTTGGTTACATAGAATGAACTGACCACCTTCAAAACGTTCCATATTCGTTTTGGAGAAAGTTTACTCAAAAAATTCAAACTATCTGTTACATATAAGGACATGCTGTAATAACTATTGATACTGGATAAAGGTTCTGAGGGATTAGAATTTTAATTAGTGTAAAAGTACTTCATTCTTAGGACAGATATTTCCTTTTTATGTAACAATTAAATATGGCTTTTGCGGATAAGTGAAATGTTGAGATTTCCTTTGGGTTAGATTCCAAAGTGTTAAATCAGTAAATAAATTTTCATATGATTTTTTGAGGCGTAAGTAGTGTTAAACTGATGTCACAAAAAAAAAATCACACTGGGGTTTTGTCTGTTTTTTGCTTTGTAGAATCATGGTTTTAGCCTATATTGTAATGGAATCGAAAAATGCACATCCCTACATTCGATTTTATCTATTCCCATTAACTTTCTCCCATACATACTTTTTCCTCTAGCCGATCATCTTAAGCAAAATATAATCCATTTGAACCTTGTAGCTCAATGCTTACTTTTAGCATTTGTTGTTACTTGAAACAGAAAAACCCGAAAGAGTTTAAGATATACTTCTGACCTACAGAAAGGAGCAATCCAGTTATTGGATTAGCTCCTTTTCTATTTTTAAATTATCCACTAATTTATTTTTAATGTTGTTTGGACTAATAACTGGGGAACTGGTTTAAAGGCACTGCTGTTATGCTTATGTTAATGGGCTTAGAGTTTTTTCATTCAGGTAAAATGACTTTGAACTCTATTTTGTAAATTTGTGCCATAATTTAGAATATGCTGAATTGGCTGAAAAATATTTTTGGAATAAAAGAGGAATTATCAGATCCTATGAAATACTTAATTGTTGGTTTGGGAAATATGGGGGCGGAATATGAAGACACCCGTCATAATATAGGTTTTAAAGTCGTAGAACAGTTGGCAAAGGAATTTGAAGTACCCTTTAAAAATGACCAGTTGGGCGATGTTGCAGAGTTCAAGCATAAAGGCAGAACGTTCGTTTTGATCAAACCTTCTACCTATATGAACCTCAGTGGAAAAGCTGTACGTTACTGGATGCAAAAGAAAAAGATTCAAGACGAAAATTTACTCATTGTTTTAGATGATCTAAATCTAGGGGTGGGAGCTCAAAAAATTAGAGCCAAAGGAGCTGACGGTGGACACAACGGGCTTAAGAATATCACTCAAATATTAGGTAGAAATAATTATGCTCGATTGCGCATTGGTATCGGGAATGATTATTCAAAAGGTAAGCAGGTGGATTTTGTATTGGGAGAATGGTCTTCTGAAGAAAAAGAAAAACTGCCAGAGATCATTGAATATGCGGGCAAAGCAATCAAAGCATTTGGTTCGATTGGACTAAGCCATACAATGAATAAATTCAATCGAAAAGCTCCTCAGAAAAAAGATAAAGAGGAAACTTAAAATTTTGAAAACTTCAATAGCTTATCAATGCCTTCTCCTTTTATTTTCAATAGATAAATTCCAGTAGCCCAATTCTTCAAATCAAATTGGGTAAACACTTCGAATAATTCCTTATCAATAATCTGCTGGCCAACCAACTGTCCGGAAGAATTGTAAACACTGAAATCTACAGTTGTATTGACATTGCTGAATAAGCGAATATTCAAAAAATCCGCACTAGGATTCGGAAATATATTAACCAAAGGAGCTTCAGCTTCGTCAATTATTTCTCCTGCAGGATATAAAAACTCTTGCGGAATAATTTGCTTTTCGATAGCATTGGTTTGCCACGAAAGTTGAGCCAATCCACTCAACCAATCCTCAAAGTATTCAATCTTAATTGGAGTTAAATTTCCTTCTTCTAAATACACTGTTGCCACATACTCAGTTGGTCCTTGTGGATTGAATTGATCAACCATTAAATTATCACCGATCCACATTCTAACACCATCATCTGTTTTGATGTAAAAAGTATGCGTTCCACTACTTACCGGTAATACTTCGCCAGACCATCTTATACTAAACTGGTTGTCTGGAAAATCGAGATGATCTGCCGGCCCAGTGGGATCTTCCCAAACGAAATCTACAACTGGATCAATCCGCGTAATTTTTGGAGTTCCTTCCAGATTGGCGTTATCAAAATACTGCGCCAATAATCCCGCTCCTTTGCTTCTTTTTAACAATCGATAATTAGCGATTATTTTTTCACTATTCTCTTCTGCGAAATAGGAATACAGATTATTTTCAGAATCACTATTCCACAAATCAAAGGCATAAATAGAGTCTCCCAATATTTGATTTTCAATTGCTTTGACGGTATGGAAAATTCCAACTACACTGGTTACAGTGTCAGGTGTTTTTGTAATTCGGCCATCAATATACATTTGCAAACCTGAAGGCTCTGTGTCGATGATGACTTTTGTTTTTAATGGGAAAACATCTCTGGTAGTTGTTTGCTTAAGTCCTCCGCTGTCTTCAACAGTGAGGTAAATTCTATACCAAACATTGTCTGCGATTTCGCCAATTTGCGGGATTTCAAAGACGCCTTCACTGACGCCACTTATGGATTGAAGTGCAGGATGATTGTGTTCGTCATGCTGAAAATCTATTTTCCAAGTAAAGTTGGATGCATCAATAGTGCCGTCCTCCTGATCCGTTGCCACACCATTAAAAGCAATGCTTTCTCCAGCTTTATAAATGAGATCAATTGTTGGACTCATTATTTGAGGGGAGGGTCTTGTGTTTTCAGTAACGGATAATGTTGCTTCCTCAGAAGTAATCTCCCCTGTGTCATTTTGGATGATGCATCTAAATGTAGAACCATTATCAGCAATATTAACATTGGTGTAAATTAGATTACTGGAATTCGCATTAGGAATATCAATCCCATTTTTTTGCCATTGATAAGACAATGGATTTGCTCCTGAAGCAAGAATAGAAAAAGAAGCGTCTTCCCCAATTGGCAGTAGAATATCATCTGGTTGATCAGATACAAATGGAGCACCAGATCCTGTATAAATTATTTTCCAAAGTACCGCATTATTGGTGCTTGTATTGTCTTCGTCAGATCCACCACCCATTCCAGCTCTTTCCAAATAATACATCGCGCCTTCATTGTCAACATGAATTGCGATAGGACGATTGATGCTAGTCGCAAAAGTGGATTCGATATTTCCAGTTGCAGGATCCATGACTTTGATCCAGCCTTGGCAATAATCCCCGAAGAAATATTTGCCATAATATTCATTAGGGAAAACAGCTAAATCTGGATTGTAAAAACTTCCACATGTAATCGCACATCCGGTATCATGGTCATAAGCATGAATGGGGTCTTGATAATTCTCCGGAGGATTACTCCCCGTATACATTCCTTCTATGCCTTCCCATCCATAATTTTTTCCAGGAAGAATGTCATTGATCTCTTCATATTTATTGCTGCCCACATCATTAGCGAAAAGGCGGCCTGTGCCGGGTTGAAAATCAAAAGTGAATGAGTTGCGCAAACCCAATGCCCAAATGCTTCTGTACTTGCCGGAGAGTTCGTTGTAAAAAGGATTGTCCTCTGGAATACTCCCATCTTCATTTACCCGGATCATTTTTCCATTGAGGTTTTCTTTGTCTTGAGAATTTGGCCCCCATACTCCATCCCCGGTTGAGATGTATAATTTTCCATCAGGGCCAAATGCCAATTCTCCACCGTTGTGATTGTTGCCGCTCAATTCGTCAATTTCCAAAATGACAACTTCAGAATTTTCCAAAACATTATTTCCATTAGAAGTAAAACGGCTTATGCGATTAAAGTTTTCACCAGGAACCGTATAGAAAACATAGAAATAACCATTGATTCCAAATTCCGGATGCAAAGTCATTCCGGTCAAACCCCGTTCGTTAAAGTTGTCAACGGTGAGAATCATAAAGGGATCTTCTAATAAGATATCGTTTTCTATAATTAGAATGGTCCCGTTTTTTTGTGCAATGAATATTCTTCCATCTTCAGAAAGTACCATCCTTGTAGGATCAAGACCCTCTGCTAATTTGATTTCGATAAAACCTGCAGGTAGGTTGGCTGCTTGCAATGGATTTATACCAACTACTAGAAGTACAAAAAGGAGATAAGAAAGAAAAGGTCGTTTCATTTTATAAAATTACTTATTCAAATGTTTATGAACAACAGAACAGCTTACAAAGCAAACGATTTAAGTCTGTAGGATGTAAAATTATTTCCTTCCTTTTTTTAATAAAACCATTTATTAAAGCCATTTGAGTCGCAAATCTTGTTTTGAGACGTATCGAAAGATGATTTGAAGCGCTCAAACTGCAAAGAATAGGGATGTTTGAAGAAAATTATTTCAGACATTAAAAACTAAGTTCGCATGAAAAATTTAAAGCTATTTGTAACCAGTTTATTATTAACAACATTTTTCGTCAATGGTTTTGCCCAGAAAAGAGTCGACGGAAATGGAAATATCGTCAAGAATGTGAGGTCTTTGCCTCTTTTTACAGAAATTGAAATAGAATTGAACGCAACAATCGCAGTTCATTGCCAACAAAAACCGGAGGCGATAGTTACTGTTGATGAGAATATTCAGCGATTCATAATAACAAAGGTAGAAGGAAACAAGCTGCTCATTACTCAGGAAGGATGGCCAGAATCGACCAAAGGGTTCCAAATCGATATATATGTTCCATTCGTCAACAAGATCGTTAACGATAGTTGGAGTAAGCTTAGTGTCGAAAATTTGAACACAGAGCATTTAGAAATAAATAGCAGCATAGGCGATATGGCAATCGCTGGGAAAGTGAGCTCGGTAGCAGTGCAATCTAAAAATGCGAAAATTGATATGGAAAAGCTATTGATTGAGGAGGCTGATATAAATATTTCGGGAAGAGGAGAAGTTCGAATAGCAGAAGTTGAATCTTTGAGCACAGATATAAACCAAAAAGGTCATTTGATTTATAATAAGGAAGAGGTGGTAGAAAATTCAGACCCAAATAGCAGTGAAAAGAAACGAAGTGCAAAAAGAGTAGAATATGTACAAGTGAGAATTCAAAACAACAGCTTATCTTTCCCTCCATTAAGAATTCAGGGACCTGATGCCCATCCCTTTAGTTATGGATTCAGAATTTTCCCTGGCTTTTCCAAGTTAGAAAAAGTACCTGTAGGCACTCAGATCTATAAGGAAAACAGCAATGCAGGAGATGATTTGCTTTTGACTATTCAACGGGAAGATGCAGATAAAAAATTGTCGCTATTCTAGTTGTTGCCGAGACAGGTTTTTTAGTTTTTTTATTAGATAGGAAAAGAAAAAATACCAAACTGTGAAAATAAGTTTATACGCCCTTCCACTGATTTTCTTTTTTTGCAATGCGCTCATTGTGGGAGGGATTATTGGAATACGCTCTTTTAAAGAACAAAGGCTGGCAGATACTTTAATGGCTTTGTTTTTATGGTCCTTGGCTATCTTGCTTTTGCCTTATATGCTTGGGTTTATGGGGATCGAAATCCTATGGACGGAGCTTTTGTTTTTTCCAAGACATGCAGCGTTTACGATTGGGCCTTTGATTTATCTTTTTATTAAGGCGCAAACGAATTCGGAATTCAGATTAAAGAAAATAGACTTTCTGCATTTTATTCCTTTTGTAATCTATGTATTCTATCACTTATTGGTTTTTATGCAAGGCCAAAATTTCGTGCACGATTGGATTAGTAATTATCACGCAGGGTTTATTTTTTATGTTGAATTTTACGGAATACTTTTTTCTAATATTATTTACTTGGTGCTGGTTATTCTTCATTTTCGAAATTATCTGGACTGGGCCAAAGACGAGTTTGTAAATAGAGAAGACCTAAAATTTCCTTGGATAAAGAAAATTCTCATTGTCATAATAATCGCTGTGATCGTTAGCTGGATATTTGATTTTCTAGAAATATTTGGAGTGGATCTTTCTTACGAACAAAGTTTTTGGCAATTTTTTGGAATCGGCTTAGCCAGTTATTACATCAGTATTCAATACTTGATGCAAAAGCAACCTTTGTTTTTACAATTCGATCCTCCTGTTTTAAACCAGAATAAAGAAATACTTGAAAGCGATTCTGAGAATGATTTAATAAGAGAACGGTTGATCCATGCGATGCTAGAAGAGAAGCTGTATTTGGTTCCGGATATCAATTTAACAGGCTTAGCTAAAAAGATGAAAGTGAATAAGTCTGAATTGTCTGCTTTTATAAATAAGAAAATGGATAAAAACTTCAACCAATACATCAATGGCTATCGGGTTGAGGCATTCAAAGAAGCCATTGAAAATGGAGAAAATAAAAACTTGAGTTTATTGGGTATCGCGCTCAATGTAGGGTTTAGTTCCAAAGCTACTTTTAATCGAGTATTTAAACAAATGGAAGGCATGACTCCAAAAGAATATTTGAAAAAAAGCGAAATGAGGTAAATTCAAATAAAGATTAAACCTTTTGTAGAAATTCTCCCACTTTTTCATCCAACACATTTTCATTAAAATATCCTTCACCCAAACCTCGATACAAATCACTTTTTTGCAAAGCCTCTATCATATTGATCTCCTCTTGGTTTTGAGAATAAAAGATTTTTTCCTTCTTAAAATATTCAGCAAGATACTCTTGTTCTGTTTGCCCCGGAGTAGGAATAAGAATCGCTTTGCAAGCCAACTTTGCATAATCCATAATACTGCTATATCCTGATCGACTGACTACCAGATCCGCTGAAAGAATCGCTTGATTGAGTGCGGTGCTGGTGAGATAAGGAATCACTTGGAATTTGGGCCGCAACCATTCTTGCTCTCCACTTTGCATCGTTCCTTTTACCAAGAGTACTGAAAGGTTCAGCGGCAATAACTGCTTAATTAAGATTTCTTCTAGTTTAGCACGTTGTGGTTCGGGGCCAGAAAGAACGACAATAACATCATATTTTTTTTCTTGTTTGGAAAATTGCATGCGAGATAAAGGTCCAATGAATTCCAGGGAATTGGATTTTTTCCAAACCGACAATTCGCCCGCAAGTCGTGGTTTTTTTTCATTGTCAGGGACCCAGCACGAGTCAAAATTTTTGATGAATTTATGATTGAAAAAATTGACTGTCTTTTCTATTGGCCAAAAAGGAGTTTTTATATTTACTTGATGAGTTATAAAAATGGAAGGTATCGTCTTGTCATAGCAGCCGTATCTATTGTCAGAAATGATTCCGTCTAGTTTAAAGTCCTTTTTATATTTTTGGATAAGATTTTTTTCCTTTTTCATTGCAGATAAAATGGCAGGAAGCTGTGAAGCCATATTCCAAACCATATTATCTTTTTTGTATTTTACATTATAACTGGGGAGTTCTGTTGATTGTAAATTAGGGTATTCCTCTTTTAGATAAGAAAGCGCAACACCATCAGAAGCAATGATTACTTCTGCCTTTTGTTTTAACAAAGAATCTATTATTGGAATGCAACGGGTCGCATGACCAAGCCCCCAATTAAGTGGACAAACCAAAATTCTCTTTTTACTTTTCAAAAGGATTGATTAAATTTGAAATCTAAGAGCAAACTCTAAAATGCTCTATATATGTTATGATGAAGATCAGTAAAAAAAATCAAATTTTCCTAATTGGGTGTTTCTTTTGCTTTTTGGTAGGAATAAGTTCCTGTAGGTCTACAGATTGCGGTTGCCCTCAAAACTCAATTGAGAAAGTTGTGGAAGATTAGCGTACTGTACCAGCTTTCGCTGAAAAGCAAAGGCTCTTAATATCAACCTCATTTGTTAGATAAGGGATGGAAATTTTCGTATTAAAGAAAAGGTTTTGATGAATTTAATTCAATCGAATCTCGTCTTGATTGCCATCAAAGAAGTTATACTCATCCAAACGGTATTCGTTTTCAGATTTGACTTTGATCCATTTGAAATGTTTCATATACCATTTCATTTGCATGCTAGGCAATCCTCTTCTCAAATAAGCTTCGATATAAGGATGGACGGAAAGGAATAGTTTTGAATTCGGTCTTGATTGTAAAATGTATTCAAGATCTCTTTCTATTTCATCTGTCAGTAAAATGGAAGGGGAAATTTTTCCAGAACCTTTACAGGAAGGACAAGCTTCAGCCGTATTGATTTTAACTTCCGGTCGAACACGTTGGCGGGTTATCTGCATCAAACCAAATTTACTCAAAGGCAAAATGGTATGTTGCGCTCGATCCTTACGCATGACCTCTTTTATTTTCGCAAAGAGTACTTTTTTGTGCTCTGCTACACGCATATCGATGAAGTCAATAATAATGATCCCACCAATATCTCTTAATCTCAGTTGGCGTGCTATCTCTTCGGCCGATTCCATATTTACAGCCAAAACAGCTTGCGCTTGATCTCCTGTTGAAACTTTATGTCCACTATTTACATCAATAACATGCATTGCTTCTGTATGCTCTATTACGAGGTAAGCGCCTGAAGGCATCGTGGCAGTCTTCCCAAAGGAGGATTTTATTTGTCTAGTAACTCCATAGACTTCAAAAATGGGTTTTGCAGAGCGGTGGTGCTTTACGATATTTACTTGCTCTGGAGAAATTGAGCCCATAAACCCTTTCACATTGTGATAGAGTTCTTTGTCATTGACTACAATTTTATTAAAAGAATCATTCAAAATATCCCGTAAAATACTGGAAGTTTTGTCCAACTCACTCAACAACTTCATAGGAGGATTGGCTTTGAACAGTTGGCGATGAACTTCCGCCCATTTTTCCAACATGAAGTTAAGCTCCTCATGAAGATCTGCTACTTTTTTACCTTCAGCAGCAGTTCTTACAATCAATCCAAAGTTTTTAGGTCTTATACTTTCTACGAGAAGTTTCAAACGCTTTCTTTCGTCCGCATTTGCAATTTTTTTCGAAACAGCTACAACTTCAGTAAAAGGAGTAAGGACAAGGAACCTTCCTGGAATGGTTATTTCGCAACTAAGTCGCGGACCTTTTGTAGAAATGGGTTCTTTAAGTATTTGAACAAGTACAAACTGCTTTTTATCCAATACTTGATCAATCTTACCTGTTTTAATAATATCAGGTTGAATTTTGAAGTGATCAAGATTGTGCGTCTTTATATTTCCTGCAACGGCTGAGGCGGTATAACTGAGAAGGGATTTCAGTTTCGGGCCTAAATCCGTATAGTGAAGAAAAGCGTCTTTCTTGTGGCCAATATCAACAAAGGATGCATTCAAACTAGGCATTAGCTTACGTATGCGTCCCAAGAAAATATCTCCGACGGTGAAGTTTGTGTTTGTTTTTTGGTAATGGATTTCCACTAATTTGGAATCCTCCAAAAGTGCAATTTCAACCTCAGTTGGGGTTGAATTTATTATGAGTTCTTTTTCCAAAGTGTTCGCTGCTTTTGCGTTTGGCAATAGCGGTGCATGAAGAGAATCTTTACTAGGGTAAAGACTTGAAGAAAGATATTAACGGTAACTGCCAAATATTGCTTAAAAAATAAAGGAAGCTCAACGTTTAAAAAACGCTAGCCTGATCAAATGGATTGAATGAGAAGTAATGCTTTGAAAACATTTTTTATACTCTGTTCCATTTAAAGAGTACAAAATAGCTTTACTAATTTATAACCGGGTATAATAGAGCGCCCCCTCAATTCATGGGAAAAGAGTAGATAAGCAATGCTAGGGCAATGGCGATCCGAAGGATCGATAGTTAAATATGACTTCAAGAGGTACCACGAATGATTCCTTTTGCACCAGGCCAAACTTACCTATCTATTCTTCTTCTTGTGACGATTCTTACGCAATCTTTTTTTGCGTTTGTGTGTAGCGATCTTGTGTCTTTTGCGCTTTTTTCCACAAGGCATAAGCAAGTGTCTTTAGTTCCAATGAATTGTTTTAAGAACAAATTCAAAAGAATGGATTTAAAAAATGGATTTCTTTATAAATGAAGTTGTTTAAAGAACTTCAATATCCACCAAGGTGGACAATCTTCTAATTATTGAGCAATTCACATCTTTCTTTATGTGTAGTTGCTTTACTATTCTCTCCCAGTCCAGCGTAAGCTTCGGCCAATTGGCAGGAGATTTTTATATTTTCAGGATCAAGTGCCAGAGCTTTCTCTAGTCTTTTAGCTGATTTTTCAAATTGACCGGTTCGATTTCCCAAACGTCCTAAATTATAAAGGACACTTGCATCTTCCGGATGTTTTTTATTTAAGTCCAGTAACATCATAATCCCTTTCATAGGGTTTGCTTCTGGAGGATTTTCAACGTAGCTCAAAGCTAAATTGATGCTGTGATTGGTGTTGGAAGGATTAATTGATATCGCATTTTCAAATGCTGCAATCGATCTTCCATTGCAATAGGACTTAATTTTTTCACTTTTTGCCCTTTGCGCTCCAATAGCATAAGTTGTTCCGGCTATTGACCAAGCTTCCTCTTCGTTGGTTATTTCAGCAACTTCTTGTGCATAATAACCAGCTATCTCTGCTTTTCCGGCATTAAACCAAAAACCAGACAACTCTTGAAGCAGAGTTACTCGGCCACTATCGCTAACGCTTTCTTGAACAGATTGTTCCAACCCATGCAATTTTGCAGCTGCAGATGCTTCTAGTTCTTTCTTAGCTTCAGGAAGTATGGCATTAATATCCGTACTTTCTATAGCTAAAGTTCTAGATTTCTCTATCAGAGCTTGTTTGCTTGGTTTTGTATCGAAACCAAAGTAAATGATCAAGAAAAGTAAAGCTGTTGTGGAAATAATAAAAAGCTGAAGCTTTGTCATAAATTGTTTCTACAGTGGGGCCAACTAATTTACCAATTACGATTCAAGCTTTTCCTCTTCAGGTAAGCTTGTAACATTCTTTTTAACGTGTTCTATAAATATCTTCGCAGGTTTGAACGCTGGTATATAGTGCTCAGGAATCTCGATTGCTACATTCTTTTTAATGTGGCGACCAATTTTTTTTGCACGTTTTTTAATAACAAAACTTCCAAATCCTCTGATGTAAACATTCTCTCCTTCAGAAAGAGAGGATTTTACTTCTTTGAAAAAAGTCTCCAATGCTACCAAGACGTCTACCTTTGGAACACCTGTTTTTTCCGATATTGCTGTAACCAAATCAGCTTTCCTCATCGTTATTGTTTGGTTTTTAATAAGTTATGAATGAATTTCGTCTCTTCAAAAGAGATGCAAATCTCGATATTTTTTTCATTAAATGAAAATTTAATTTGCATTAATTTTACTTTTTCCCATTTATACTCAATAATTTATATCTATATATAATGTTTATTTGAAACCAAAGAGATGCTTTATATTGTTAAAGCTTTAGTTATCTTTGTGCAGTGCCTTGGAATAATTCAAAATAAACAGTACTAAGTCTGTAGGTTCTCCCAAATTTTCGTGAATAATAATGCTTATTATATTACGACTGAGCAAGGTTTTTGGCGCCTATTTTTTATTAAGAAGTTATTTGAAAATGATACAAAATAATTGAAGTAAAAAGCATTGATTGGAGGATTTAGTGGCTATTTTCTGGCCTTTTTGCCAAAAGCACATTCTTTTATCCTCAGAATCAAACATTAAACTTCGCTTCCCGTAATCATTTTTGAACAACGTAATTAAAAACACAACACCTTATGCTATTATCCATGACCGGATTTGGTAGTGCCTCTTTAGATTTTGAGGACAAGACCATTTCTGTTGAAGTCAGATCATTAAATAGTAAGTTTACGGATCTTAGAATAAAGATGCCACAAGCTTACAAAGGAAAAGAAGCTGAATTGAGAAAAATGATTAGCGATAAAGCTGAGAGAGGTAAGCTTGACGTAGTCATTGATGTAAAAACTACAAATGGAGATGGCGACTATGGTTTAAATAAACAACTGTTCCGAAAATACCATTCAGAGTTAGCAGCACTTAGCGAAGAATTGAACTTAACCAATTCGGATTTATTACAAGCAATTTTGAAATTGCCGAACGTAATAGGAACAGAATCTGGCACCTTAAGTGATGAAGAATGGGATGCATTGAGAGATGCTACGTCAAAAGCAATGGAATCTTTTATTGGTTTTCGTCGACAAGAAGGAGCAGCAATGGAAGAGGATTGTAAGAAAAGAACAACTAATATTCTGGCTTTGTTAAAAGAGTTGAAGCCATTCGAAGAAGCTAGAGTTACTAAGGTTCGTGCAAGATTGCAACAGAATATGGACGAATATATAGGAAAAGACAATATAGACGCCAATCGATTTGAACAAGAAATCTTGTATTATCTTGAAAAAATTGATATTACGGAGGAAAAGGTTCGACTAGAGCAGCATTGTAATTATTTTCTTTCGGAAATGGCAAAAGGCAATAACTTGAAAGGTAGAAAGCTCAGTTTTGTTGGCCAGGAAATGGGAAGAGAAATAAACACTCTTGGCTCAAAAGCCAACTCATCTGATATTCAAAGAATCGTAGTGAATATGAAAGATGAATTGGAAAAAATAAAAGAGCAAGTGGCCAATACAGTTTAAAGGATCTGTAGACTATAGAATTTGATACAACAACTATTTTTAGGAGATAACTTTTAATCTTGGGAAAAGGAAAACTTATAATTATTACAGCCCCATCAGGAGCTGGAAAGACAACGATAGTAAGACATTTACTTCAAAAGTATGAAGACCTTGCCTTCTCTGTATCTGCAACAAACAGAAAAGCACGAGCGCATGAAAAAGAAGGAGAAGATTACTACTTTTTGTCCACCAAAGAATTTCGAGATAAAATCAAGGAAGAAGAATTTTTGGAATGGGAAGAAGTTTATGATGAACAATATTATGGTACATTAAAAAGTGAGGTAGAGCGTTTGTTGGAACAAGGAAAGCATATTGTATTTGATATTGAAGTGAAAGGCGCAACCAACATTAAAAATCATTATAAGGAAGAAGCTTTAGCAATCTTCGTTTCTCCTCCATCGATTCAAATTCTTTTGGATAGACTTCAAAAAAGGAAAACTGAAGACGCGAAAAGTTTGAGGAAGAGAATTAGGAGGGCCAAAATGGAAATGCAATATGAGAACAGCTTTGATCAAGTTTTGGTCAATGATCTATTGGAAGTTGCATTAGAAGAAGCCGAGCAAATGATAGAGACATTTATTAAAGATATTAAAGTTGTTTAAAAATGGATAGCTGAATTAATAGTAATCCATTTTATAACAACTACATAAATAAAATTCACAAAAAGAGATTGGATAAAACATGGATACCTTAACAACACATGGAATCACAATCAGCGTTGAAACTTTTTACAACCAACAACATTCGGTACCTGCCGAATACAAATATGTTTATGCTTACCGCGTAACGATCGAAAATAATCGAGAACAAGAAGTCCAACTATTAAGAAGGCATTGGATCATTCAAGATTCTAACGGAATTAAGCGAGAAGTAAAAGGAGAGGGAGTAATAGGCGAACAACCAGTACTCCAGCCTGGACAAAACCATGTCTATGTAAGTTGGTGTCCTTTAGAAACAGGCATTGGAAAAATGTATGGTACTTTTACCATGCTCAACAAAGAAACCAATATTGAGTTTGAAGCAGATATTCCTGCGTTTAAATTAATTGCTCCATTCAAAAACAATTGATTCGTTCTTTCTTTTGCGATTAAGATTCAACTAGCGATTTTCGAATGTCCTTCACCATCAATTGCAAACTGCTTTTTCCATTCCAATTGTTTTCTTCCACAGTATAACACAAATCAAAATCTTCAGACTTTACTAAATCGTATTGCTCTCCTTGAGAAAAGGCGATTGCATTCAAATAATGATTGTCCCTTCGCAATGAAATTCTCAAATGTTTTTCTTTTAACTTTTTTGAATAACCAGAGTCCCTTAAGTTTTTACTTAGAAAGACAGGATTCCGATTTGCTGGACCAAAAGGAGCCATCTTGGACAATTGAATCCAAAAGTCTTCATTGATTTCTTCCAATGCTAACTGACTTTGAATGAGTATTTGAGGAGCTTTATCCTTATGCGTTATGTTTTGACCAACTGCACTTTCGAATGCGATTTTAAAGGATTCCAGATTGTCTAAATTGATTGCAAGTCCTGCTGCATGTCTATGTCCGCCATAGCCATCAAGAAAAGTATCACAAGATTGCAAAGCATTGTAAATATTAAAATTGCCTGCCGTCCGTGCAGACCCAACGGCCTGCCCCTGTGATTCAGTTAGAATAATAGTTGGTTTGAAGTATTTGTCAACTATTCGGGACGCTGCAATTCCTATTACACCCTTATGCCAACTGGGGTTGTAAAGAACAATGCTCTTTTGATTTTCGAAATGCGGGTTTTGTTCTATAAATTCAATGGCTTCTTCTACAATCTTTTTCTCGAAAGTTTTTCTTGCGTTATTTTGGATTTCAATTTTTTCAATGTGTTCATCAATTTCTTTTTGATCATCCGCAATAAGTAATTTTAAAGCTTCATAGGCTTTTGAAATTCTCCCTGCAGCATTGATTCTTGGTCCCAATCCGAAAACGATATCGTTGACATTTAGTGGCAAGGCTTTTCCGGATTTTTCAATCAAAGCTTTGATCCCTGGAAGCGGATTGCTATTTATTTTTTTCAAACCTTCGGTAACCAAGATTCTATTTTCTCCAGTAAGAGATACAATATCACAAGTCGTAGCTAGGGCAACTAAATCAAGAAAAGCATAGAGTTTTTCTTGCGGAATTCCCATTTTGCTAAATAGACCTTGCGCTAATTTGAACGTGACTCCGCAACCGCAAAGTTCTTTATACGGATAAGCACAATCCTTGCGCTTCGGATCCAAAATCGTAAATGCAGCAGGTAAGTTTTCATCTGGTAAATGATGGTCGCAAATGATAAAGTCAATTCCTTTTTCGCTTGCTAACTGAATCTCTTCGAAAGCTTTGATCCCACAATCCATTGCAATTATAAGGCTGATGCTTTTGTCTGCTGCATACTCAATTCCTTGTTTTGAAACACCGTAACCCTCAATATATCGATCAGGGATATAATAGTCAACTTGTATTCCTAATTCTGCAAAAACCTTATACATCAAAGCCACAGAACAAGTCCCATCTACATCGTAATCACCATATAAAAGGATTTTCTCTTTGTTCTCAATCGCATGTATGATTCGCGAAGTCGCGATTTCCATGTCCTTCATCAAAAAAGGAGAATGCAGCTGACTTAGGGAAGGATTGAAGAAATTTGCTATTTTTTCTTTAGAATTCAAATCTCTTTGGAGCAGTACTTTGCAGATTGCATTTGGAAGGTCTAATTCTTCACTCAGATTCGAGACTTGAACGGGGTCCGTTTCGGCAAGTTTCCAGGATTTTCTCATAGTTTTGTGTTTCTGAACAGTAAAATACTTAAAAATCAGTAATTCGTGTACATATTACTTCAGGGTTTTCATCGTTAGAAAACGAGCAATTATTTCAAAAATAGCGATAGAAGTTTCTTTTAGGTAATATATATTAAGCTAATGACGTTTGATTTGGGTTAAAGAAATTGAAACTTGGTATAATTTTCTATATTATAAATATAAATATACCAAACTAAGAGCAACACGATATGATATATAAACTTCGACTTCTTTTTTCCTTACTTTTTATACTGGCGATGGCGCCTGATTCTGTTTTTTCACAAAATACACTGGTAAGAGGTACACTCACTAATCCGGGTTTGACAAAGATGATTAGTATAGAAGTGAATGAGAAATTCTTGACGAATGAAAATATTAATTATGAATCCAATATTTTAGAAGATGGATCTTTTGCATTTGCGGTACAAGTCAACAAGCCTCAATTTGCGGTACTTCATTATGCTAGAAACACAGCTTTGGTTTATTTGGAGCCAAATGACACCTTATATGTTGATTCTGATGCAAATTCATTTCAATATTCTTTGCAATTTTCCGGGAAAGGTGGGCCTAATAATAAAATGTTAGCAAAGTATTTAAAACAGAATCCTCGCGAAATGGATCCTTTTGCAATCATTCAATATCGGAAGGGATCGTATTATTACCGGGTTTCTCCGAAAAAAGATGAATGGATGAATGGGATGAATCCTTCTCAGTTTAATGCGAAGATGGATATGAGAAAAGAAAAAGCATTTTCCGAGATCGATTTTTATCATGCAAATAACCCTGGAAAACTATCGAACCAATTCAGAGAATTTATTACTACAGAGATTATTTATGATTGGGCTTATCACAAGCTTTTGTATTGTGATGTTTATAAAAATAAATATGGAATCACAGATGCCCAATTTTCATTTTTAGAAGAAATTCCTTTGAATAATGAAATGATTGGAAATTTCTGGTACCGAGAATATCTTAGAGCTTACTTTAGTTATCAGTTTACAAAATCAGGAAGAACAGACAATTCCTTTTTAGCTCAATACGATGAAGCAAGTAAGGTTTTGAATGGTTTATCATTATCCTATTTTCAATCTGAAATGATTGTCAATGGCTTTCGGTCAAAAGAACCTAAGGCTATGCAAGGCCGCTATTGGGATTTTGTTAAGCAAAACCCTTATCCTTATTTTGAAGATAAAGTAATCAGCACTTATAGCAAGGTCATGAAATATGCCGAAGGAGCCATTGCTCCTTATTTTGATCTAAAGGATATGCAAGGCCGACAAATAAAGTTAGAAGATTTCAAAGGACATCCAGTGTATTTAAATTTTTGGGCAAGTTGGTGCCGACCTTGTATGAAAAAAATGAATGCTATGCGTCCGTTTCAACAGGAATTAGAACGAGAAGGAGTAGTCTTTCTTAATATTTCACTTGATCAAAACGAGTCTACTTGGAAGCAAACCATACAATCTAATAACTTTACTGGTGTACATATTTTAGCGCCGGAGAATATTAAATCTGATGTTGTACGCAGCTACGAAGTCAGCGTTTTACCACAATATTTTATTATAAACAAACAAGGGGCTTTTGCCAAGAAACCAACTAGCGCGGATCCAGGAATAATAACAGAGTCATTAAAATGGCTAAGCAAAAATTAATGCAAGTCAATCCAAAAGCAATAATCTTAAATTCCCAATCTGTTGTCAATAGACAATCAAACTATTTAATTTCGTTTTGGAGATTAAGACTTCGCGGCCTATCTACGATAGTATTAAACTTTTTATCTCTTGTGAATTTTAATAAGATTGCTCTCCCATTTATTCTTTTCTTTTGTTTTTATAGTTCTTCTATTGCACAAACTGAAACCGTTCTGACGAATGCAGATCAGATGCCCTATTTTCCGGGTTGTATGGATTATGATGAAGCTAGTGATGCGAAAAGGGAATGTTCTAATTTAAAAATGGTCCAATATCTTTCCAATCAAATAGAATATCCTGAGCTTGCAAATCAGCAAGGAATTTCGGGAACAGTCTTCGTATCTTTTATCATTTCTGAAAAAGGAGAAGTCGACAATGCTTTTGTATTAAAGGATATAGGTGGAGGATGTGGAGAAGAAGCCCTTCGGATTGTAAAAAGTTTTCCGAAATGGGAGCCAGGCAAGCATGAAGGTAAAACAGTGCCAGTGAAATTAAACTTGCCCATTCAATTTTCTGTTAGCGAAGAAGGCGCATTCGAGGAGCGCTATAAATTGTATTGGGGGAATATTAAAGGCAAGGAAGTCAGCAAGAAACAATTGAAATCAAATATTGGTCAAACGATCCTTTTAAGAGATGAATTTGGAAACGATATCAGCCTGAGTTCTTTGCAATTCGTTTTTGAAAAAAAGAAAAAAGTATTGGTAGGCCAAAGCAGTGGATACCTTAATAATGAATTATTGAAGGTTTTGAAAAAGACAAAACGAGGTGGGAATTTCCGAATCCTTATGGGCTTTAGAGAAAAAGGACAGGCCATTGAAATTGAAAGATCTTTTCAAGTTATAAAGTAGTAGTTTCTAAATTTGTTAAATTTGCAGAAGGTATTAACCGCTGCTCATATGAAAAAACTACGCCGCCTTCTTTTTCGTTTCTTTTTACTGATTTTAATCATCCTGATTGGAATCTTTATTATAAAAACCATTTCCTTTTCAAGTAAACAAATTGAAGTAGAACCCATTGCTGCTTGGACTAAAATAGACCAATCGACGGAACGGCTATCTGCCGTTACTCAAATCAAAACAACCTCTTTCCCAGAAAGAATAGATACTGCAGCTTTTATCAGCTTAAATCATTATTTGGATAGCCAATATGTTTTGGTGGATTCTATTTTGCAGAAATATCCAATCAATGAATACAGTCGTGTTTATAAATGGCAAGGAAAAAAATCCGGCCTAGATCCTATTTGCTTAATGGCACATATGGACGTGGTGCCTGTCGAAGGAGAAAGTTTGAAGCAATGGACCGAAGGACCGTATAGTGGGAAAATAGATCAAGAGTTTGTTTGGGGAAGAGGCACGCTAGATGATAAGGTGAGCATCTTGGGGATGCTAGAAGCCATTGAAAAATTATTGCAAAAGGGTTATCAACCAGAACGAACGGTTTATCTGGCTTTTGGTCATGATGAAGAAGTCTCTGGCTTAAACGGTGCGAAATCAATAGCGAGATGGTTCAAGCAACAAAAGATTCATTTCGAATATGTCTTAGATGAAGGGAGTATTGTATTAGAAAAAGCTTTGCCCGGTTTGCAAGAACCATTGGCCATCATCGGAAACGCAGAGAAAGGCTACATGACTTTAACGTTGAAAGTAGCCCTAAATACTGGCGGTCATTCTTCTATGCCGCCACGCGAAACTGCCATTGGAATATTGAGTAAAGCCATATCTTCTTTAGAAGAAAATCCTTGCCCTGCACGGATGGAAGGTTCGACCTTGGACTTGTTGAATTACGCAGGTCCTGAAACCAGTTTTCCATTGAAAACGGTATTCGCAAACCTTTGGTTTTTTAAGAAAATCCTAATCAATATTTTTAATAAAAAACCGACCACAAGTGCTGTAATCAGGACGACAACAGCGCCTACGATTTTAAAAGCTGGCTTCAAAGAAAATGCATTGCCGACAGAAGCACTGGCAATGGTGAACTTTAGAATAATTCCAGGAGAGACGATTAATTCTGTTGTAGACTTCGTCCGTGAAACCATCGAGGATGAACGGGTTGAAGTATTAGTGGATAAAGAAAAGAGTTATGATCCAACTCCCATCTCCTCAACAGATGCATTCGGTTTTCATGTGATTCAGAAAAGTGTGAGTGAAGTTTTTCCTGAGGCGGCAATTGCTCCAGGTCTGGTCATTGCAACTACCGATAGTAGACATTTTCAGCAGGTCACCGATAATATTTACCGCTTCCTACCCGTCCAATTAAAAAGCGAAGATTTGAAAAGAATTCA
>CALIAG010000158.1 GCA_938041325.1 uncultured Saprospiraceae bacterium
TTGATTAAGAGAAAGATTGTAAACATGTTTAGTATAAACAGTTTTGGAACATGGAATTGTGATAGACCATTCCCGGCATATGTTACAAAGATCAACGCAAGCTTCGAAGACAAACAAAAGACTAATTATTCTGGGCGTATCGCATACTTAGTAGATGACAATAGAAATACAGTTTTTAGGTTTTATGCTAACGAAGGTGTAGAATTGAACTATGACGAAAAGGCTAATAATATTATGTGGTTTGTCACAAAGGAAAACAAGTTGGCTGTCTATAGACCTGAGGATTTTAAAAAGGTCCAACAAAAAGTTGGTAAGCATACATTCGTCATGGATGTCACGCCTGATCCAATAGATGATGAAGAAGATATAAGAAGGATTCTAGCCTTCAAGTAAAATAATGTTCAGGGGTTCTTATCCCTTGATAATCGTTGCTCTAAATAGATTGTTTATTAACATCATTAAAAAAAATGAACAATCAACTATGAATGACCAACGATGTACGAAATAAGAGTTAACCTCTCTTACAAATGGTGGGTTCCCGATGATTAATTTTATTGGGAACTTTTTTTTTGAAATAAGTTTAAACTTAATTTGCTTTTAGTTGCCTACCTTTATATTTCAAAACAGAATAATGAGCAAAGACTTTACGCATTTAGATAAAAACGACAATCCCTCAATGGTAAATGTTGGCGCTAAACAAATAAGCAAAAGAAAAGCAGTAGCCCAAGCCATTGTCCAACTAAACAAAGAAGTTATCGCAATGATGGAAGGTGATGAAATTAAAACTAAAAAAGGCCCCATATTTCAAACAGCTATTTTAGCAGGCATCATGGGTGCTAAAAAGACCTCCGACCTAATTCCCTTATGTCACCCCTTAGGCCTTGAGAAATGCGCTGTGACAATAAACAAGCTAGATGAGGAACACATCAAGATAATCTGCGAAACTTCCATAGAATCCAAAACTGGGGTTGAAATGGAAGCATTGACGGGCGCAACAGTTGCTGCCTTGACAATTTATGATATGTGTAAATCATTTGGGCATGAGATGCAAATCAAAGAAATCAAGTTGTTGGAGAAGTCTGGTGGCAAAAGTGATTATAAGGTTTAATGTCAACTGCAAGAACTATTCAGGGATTGTCAGATAAAACTTAAACCATATAAAATCAACTTTTGATACTTGTGAAATTTAAATTCTCAACCTCGTCTATAGTAATAATGTCCGAAAAACAAGGTTCTCCTCGAAAATCTAAAAGGCTCCTTAGAAATTAATTCTAAGGAGCCTTTTAAATAATCTTGAAAATGATTTATACTTATTTCACAACACTCACTCGCTCTACCCAAGTACTTCCATCCAAATAAAATCTCACAAAATAAACCCCCGCCGCTTCAGTATCAAAATCTATTTCAATCTGCTGCATTGGATCTACCACTTTTTGAATTACCCTTCCGTTAAGATCAAATAATTCTATTTCATCAAATGCTTCTTGCATGGTGATAAAAAGTTTTTCCTTAACCGGATTTGGTTGAAGCAAAATCATCGACCCTAACTTAGCATCTTGTATAGAAGTAAGCTCTTCAATGTCAGCTGTATACCTAGGCAACAATTGGTAGCCTTCATCATAGGCTGAAGTATTATCGAACTGTCCACCTATTCCAGTAATTTTATACGTCGCATTTGCATCAGGTGTCCATGTACTTGAAAACAAGTCTACCTCAGCATCGATTCTAATTTCATAAGTATTTGTTCCATCTGTAACGTCTACGTTAAAACCAGAAGTACCACCACCCCATTGCGCTACATCTACAAAAGTTACTCCAAGCAAACTAACCAATTGTGATTCTGTTGTTTCATCTAAAGCCGTCACTACTGTAGGAGTTTCCATTGTTAAATTTGGTGTCACCATAAATATCGTATCCGCAATCAATTCAGTTAAACCATTGAAAAACCCAATTGACCCTTGCACTTTCAGTTGGTCTCCTTCATTAACTGTATACCCAAAATCAGTATCTCCGTTGAATACCGTGATGCCATCATTGTTGCCGTCGATCAAAGCAAACAAAACACCATTAGTTGTCAAATTAACACCATAAACCAAACCTTCAATTTCACAAGTAACATCTATGGAATCTGGATAACCAAGCGCATCATTGCCACTCACTTCTCCTATACCATAAATTGGATAGCTTGCAAGACATTCCACTTCTAAACTGACAAGAGCAGTATCACAGCCATTTATATCGCAAACTTCATATTCAAATGAATCAGGACCACAATAGTCAAAATTAGGGATATAGCTAATGGTGTTATCCATTGTCACCTCTGCAAAACCATTTGTTGGTTCGGTTACTAAAGATAGTGAAGTAATATCACCAGGTGTCACGTCATTTGCCAAAATATTTATAAAAATTGCTGTATTAAACTCTGTGGTAAGATTAGTGTCATCATTGGCTTCTATTAGCGTTGGCGCTATTGGACTGTATAAACCTAAAGGATATGGGATTGGCGCTGTTGCATTATCATCTCCCCCATTTAATGCATTGACACCTCCAAAAGTCCAATTGTCTAAGACGAAAATGTTACCATCAGGACCTGTTCCAGATTTTCTATAAGCCCAACCATCTAAGTACTCCCAAGGCTCTCCTGAACCATCTAATTCAATATCACCGAATACATCTATGACTTGACCTCCTTCATATAACTCAATGGCATCATCCCCATTCATATTAAACATTGTATTAGAAAAAGTCGGTGCCAATCCAAAATAGTTATGGAACTCCAGACTATCCTCTACAATAAAAATCTTTGAACCTGCAGTAGCAGCTACAGCAGGGAAATTATATTCCTCTCCATCTGTCCCTCCACCATTATTAACTATACCAATGCCATAAACACTTAAGTCAGCGATGTCATCAATGACATAAAGCTCTACCCCTTTTGTTGCAGTAAATCCTGGTTGTGAATCAAAAATTCCTGCCAAAACAAGGCTATTGCTAACAACAGCATCATTATCAGTAATTGTTACTGTTAATTGGCTTTTTATAAATACTGCCGAATTAGAAGGATTTGTCAATTCTATAATCAGTTCTTCTGCTGATTCCATGTCCATATCATCATTCACATTGATTGTAATGGATCTCATAACCGATGTCCCTGCTGGAAAGCTCAAATTCGTAGTTTGTAAAATATAATCCATGTCATCTACTGTCGAAGCCATAGCTATCTGAACATCTACCGTGGTACTAATGTTGGGATCTGGATTTTCTATAAATACATCTACCGTAAAAGTACCTGCATTTTCATTCACCGTTCTCCCATCTTCAAAAAAGGAAACAATAGGTCCATCATTGCAAAGGTTTTCCGACCCTGGATTTGCATAAATAGCCGCAGACCCAAAGACTACGCCAGAATCTGTTGTAGCTAATTGCCAATTTGCTGGATCACTGTTGTCAGAATTTACATCACATAATACTAAAGAACTTCCTGAGCCATCTGCAAAACTAGGCCAATTTGCTCCATCATCATATACTACTATATCAACCAAGGTATTGTTAGGATCGTAAAGTTCAATACTTTCTCCAGTATTATTTAAGGCACCACCAAACAAGTAGGAAGAAACGCCAAAGTTTGTTTCCAGCCCATTTGGATCTGCCGAAACAAGAACAAATTCTCCCGGCATAAGCATCTGAGCTTCAAAAGTATAATCCAATGCCGTTTGTAAAGAATAACCTGCAAGATCTACAGCAGCTGTACCTGCATTTTGAATTTCAACAAATTCCAAAAAATCTGTGCCAGGATTATTGTACATAATCTCTGAAATGACGAGTTGTGATTTAGCCTCAAAATTGCAAATTAAGGCCAGAAGACTTAAAAGTAGATATCTTAACATAATCGATTATTAAAATTTATAAATAAAAAACTAAAAACATTTATGCTTTAAGAAGAGTGACCTTCTCAAAAATAAATGGGGTAAGTACACTTTATGTACTTACCCCAAAATTATAAATATTCTTACGGAAATATGAATTTAATTTCCTCTTAACTCTTTTAACAGTCTATCTGCTTTGTAAATATATTCTAAAGCCGCCGTAATTCCGCCTGCATGCACAGAAACAGCTCTGTTCAATGTTGGCTCATAAATGAAATTACCTGGCAAAGATTCGATGTTCCCATCAAAAATTAGCCCAACGGCCTCTCTTTTAGCATTAATTATTGGAGAACCAGAGTTACCTCCAATAATATCATTGGTAGAAACAAAATTCAAAGGCTTGTTCAAAAGCTCCAAAGGTGGGTTCTTCCATCTATTTGGCAAGGACCAAGGAAACTCCCCATTGTTTGAATAATGTCTATCATATAAACCAAAGAAAGTTGTCTTAAATGGTGCTTTGGTTCCATTATAATCATAGCCTGCGACCACACCATCTGCAATTCTTAA
>CALIAG010000159.1 GCA_938041325.1 uncultured Saprospiraceae bacterium
AAAATAAATTTTACATAATTCAAAATTAGAGTACGATCTTGGGGTTAAAGATCGTACTCCATGCATAGCCACAAATGGAATCTATTTAGATTCCAAAACTTTAATTCGATCTAGTAGTTTTTCATTTTGTAAAGCAAGTTCTTGTATGGCTTTGGTAAGGATTGGAATGAGTTCTGAATAATTCATACCATAGGTATCACTCATGGTCCTACCCTCCTCACCTGCTTTTTGTTTTTGCTCATCAGTGATTGGCATCTTCGATACTATTTCAGGAATGATACCTTCTACTTCTTGAGCGATGAAACCAAGCTGGGGTTTTGAATCTCCTTCTTTCCATTGATAACTTACGGGTCTGAGATTTAGCACTTCGTTTAATCCGTACTCAACTTCTTTAATTTCTTTTTTCAATCTTCTATCTGAATTTTGATTTAGACCATTGACAGAATAAATTGTTTTCCAACGAAAACCGGCAGATCCTAAATCAATCAAATTATTTGTCCAAGGCTCAAGTCTATTTGCCCCTCCATCTACGACCACCTTATTCGAACCACCAGTTGTAAAAGTCAGTTGGCTGTTTCCTGCTCTTCTTATTCCTACATTATTTGTGGCAGAAAATCCAAATTCGATCTCAGGGTCATTACCTCCTAATACCTTAACTCCGGAATACTGGACAATATCATCTACTGCGTTATAGCTCCAAGGATTGAATTGAGGTTGTTGCCATCGAATGATCTCTCCGCCAACATCTTGAGAACTGAAGTAAGTCAAAACGTCACCATAATTTGGAGGTGCGGGATCTATGTGAATGCCTCGAATTCCATCGACTTGCGGACCTGGATAAGAGTTGGCTAAATCACCAGTAGCGGCTTGACCAGGTAAAATTGCGTTTGTAGAAATAACGTCATTTGAACTGATCGTGATTCCAGTTCCTGCGTTATAGTTTGCTCCCTCTCCTGGAGGGCCTGGTATTCCTTGAATTCCTTGAGGACCTTGATCTCCATCTTGCCCATCATTGCCCGGAGGGCCGGGATCTCCTTGCGGGCCTTGTACTCCTGGTGCACCATTTAGTCCATTTGATCCGGGAGGACCGGGATCTCCTTGTGGACCAGTCATTCCCATAGCGCCATCTTGTCCGTCTGCACCTGGAGGGCCAGGATCTCCTTGGGGCCCTTGTATGCCTGGCGCACCATTTTGTCCATCAATCCCTGCAATTCCTTGTTCTCCTTGAATGCCTTGTATTCCTTGAATTCCTTGCAAGCCTTGATCTCCCTGAGGACCTACATTTCCTTGTGGGCCTGCTGGGCCGACCGGTCCTTGTATCTGCCCAACGGCCACCCATGTGCTGCCATCCCAAACGTGTCCTTGTCCATTATTTGAAGCAATAAACATGTCTCCAATATTTCCAGTATAGTTTGCAGGCAAACTATTGGCATTGGCTACTGAACCAACAATAGTTACTCCTGTACCATCATTGCCAGGAGGGCCTTGCTGACCTTGAATGCCTTGTTGACCTGGGGCCCCCGGAGGGCCTTGGTCTCCTTGAAGGCCTTGATCTCCTTGTGGACCTTGCTGACCTTCTGGGCCCGGAACACCGTTGAGACTAGAGGATGAAATATTGGTGAAAGGAGCGCCTAAAATTTCAGTTCTTTCGAGAGTTGTAATAGGTCCATTGTCCACACTTATGTTGACTTTTAAAAACAATTTCTCCGCGCCCCAATTCAATTGATCCATTTCGGAATTTGGATCATTATTTCCCACTACTATGTTGACCAAGCCGAATTGATTGGAGGTGGTAGACTGGGATTCTTCATAGATCAAATCGCCATTTTCATTTTCTATATTCATATCTAAATCCACTTCTACATTTGGAAGTATATCTCCTTCAGTATTTCTGATTACAGCCTGATAAGAAAATCGGCTCAAAGCAGATTGAGCAATTGCTTCTCCGACGGAAAAAGTAATTGCAGTTATTAGTAAAATTCTTATTAAGTTTTTCATTGTTTATTTTTTGGTAATTATCAGAGGTTCATAAAATATTTTATTGTTCTTCTCATCCCTTATTGAGATCATGTAAAATCCACTCTTCAAATCGTTTAAGTGTAAGGAAATTTGTCTTTGAGCATTTGGGAAAGCTTTTTTGGTTTTCAAACGAACACCGGTAAGGGAGTAAAAATCGATTGTTAATTTATTCAAGATCGGCTCTGCACTATTTATGGTCAGCTGATTATTGGCAGGTTGAGGAAAGAGTTGAAAACTTTGTTTTTCGGGTTCAATTTCTTTTAAATCTGTAATGACAACATCATCTGGTTGTTGAAAACCTTGGGTGAGAATGTAATCGCCAAGAGCAATGGTTTCAATAATAGGTTGGCCAATAGTGTAGGAAATATTGAGGTCCTCTACTGTTTGATTGCCGCCATTTAGCGCTATTACTTGTCTCGATATCTCTTGAGCATTACCATAGTATCCCATTAATGTCAAAGGAATAATCAAGTAGATCATTTTCATTTGCAATCATTTATTTACGGTTAAGTGTAGGCAAAATAGCCTAAGCTTTATTGGTGAGAACACACAAATAGAAGCTAAGCCGATGGCATTCTGCTCAATCGTTCTTAGGTTTTCAAAATGGTGTTATCGAGTGTATGTGTTTTGAAAAAAGAAAAGGTAAATGCAGGAAATAACTTTTTTTTTAAAAAAAGTCCTAAAAAAGAGAAGAGGTGATTTCTAGCGAGAAAAAACAGAGCGGAAAATTATTGATTTGTAGCAATCTGCTATTGCAGAATTCATTTATTCTAATCAAGATTTAGGACTAGAAGTAAACTAAGATTTGTGAAAGACATTTTTTAGCTAAATCATTTAGATTTAAATTTCAAAAAGAAGAAAAAACATAGGAGTAAAACCACTGCCCCACCTACCCTATGGAAGATGCTCCATGGACTGGTAAAGGACAAAGGACTCATATCACCAGTAACGACAAAGCCCGCCCAATGGTAAGGCGTTTTTTGTAATTGTGGGATGGATTCATTTGTTAAGTAGCTGAGTTTAGCATTTTGTAAAGCTTCATCTTTGCGCTGTCCAATTTTCAAGTTTTTGTAAAAATCTATCATAATATGCGAAGTAGCTTGATCTGGTACTTTCCACAGACTATGCACCACCGAACCTACACCAGCTGCCGTAAATGCTTTTGACAAAGACAAGACACCTTCCCCTTTTTCAACTTTTCCAGCGCCTGTACTACATGCAGAAAGAACAACTAGGTCTGCATTTAGCTCCAAATTTAATAGTTCATGCATATGGAGATAATTGTCCTCTTCTCCTTCATTGGTTTGTGTAAATATCAATTTAGAATTTTGCGGTTCACTGTGATCGCCGTAGGCATGCATGGCAAGATGCAAGATACTATGGTCGGAAGCTTTTGCTCTAAAATTACTTTCAATCGCCTCCTTGCCTAGGTAGCTTTTTCCTTCAATTATCTGCTGTATCGCTTCTGCTTCTGATCGAGCTCCGGGCAATTCGTATTCCCCGCTTCTTACCAACATAGAATAGATTTCTTGGTCGTTTGCAGAAGCATATTTATTCTGAGATTTATCATATTCTGGCACGAAACACGCTAAGGTTTTTTCCGCGTTTGAACTTCTTTTGTTCATTGAACGAATCTTAAGAGAAGGAATATAAGAAATTACATATTGGTCTAGTAAATTTTCTTTTTTATACTTTAATAACTCAAAAGGAATGAGATTTAAATAGCCATCAGGAATAATGGAAAGATAATTTATTGATTCGTAATCTTCCAGTTTATCAAAAATGGGTTGAAGAATCTCGGATATTTTGTTTGTAAAATCTAAACTTGATGCATTGATATTTGAAGCACTAAATTCTTTTAATAATTCCTTAGTTTCATTTTTCCATTCTATAGGTAAGTATCCCGCATCAGAAGAAGTTATAAAAAAACTATGTAGTGTTTTTTCTCCTTCAAATAACAATAAAGTAAGTTCTCCATTCGCTAATTTTTTTCCATAATCCTCTTTGTCAAACGCTGCTTGATAAACGTTATAAATCGCATTATTATCTTTCAAGTTTGATTCCAACTTATCAATTTTATCTTTAATTAGAAACTGCTCATTTTTTAGTTCATCAAGAGTTGCTGGATCCTTTTCCACCAACATCTTATTAAAAACCTTTCTATGTTCTTCATTAAACAATTTCCATTCTTCATGCACATCCTTATTGTTTTCAACAAATAACTCTTTGTTCAACAGCAAGTTATTTCTGATTGCTAATTTTGACTTATGTCGGTCCGCCTTATCAATTGCTGCAAAAAGGTATTTTTTATCATCGGTTAGTTTGTACAGACTTATATCACTTTCGATGCATTTTTCGGTGAGACCGTTAAATCGATTAAGAAAAGTGAGCACGGATTTATCAGAGTTGATATTCGATATTCGGTAATCTATAAATTCAAACACATCGTCGTATGCCTTCTGCATTTTTATAGCATATTCAATTTTATTTGTTCTTTGGTAAAAGCTATCTTGAAGGCTTGCAAAATCAATTAAGTATTCAACAGTATTGTCTGCGTAGTTTCTAGGTTTAACATTAAAATTGTCCACATTATCAAAGCCCAATTTTTTCAAATTCCTTACTAGATAATATTCACTGGAATCCAATTGACCTATTCCTAAATAGGCTCTTGCAAGGATACCTTCACAAACCATATACTCCTTTTCATTTTTAATTTTCCGAAAGTGGTCGTAAGCAATTCTAGCCATAGCTATAGCTTCTTCATACATTTGAAAATTGTTGTATAAAATAGCTTTGGTACGAGTCGGTATTCCAACGTTATAATAAAATGTATCTGGGTAGCTGCCATAAACTATACTAGAGTCCAAATGAATGATTGCTTCATCGAAATTCATATTATCCGCGTAACAATGTCCAATATTATTATGTAGCATTGATTTCGCTGCTCTCACTATACAAGGATCTAATCGGAGTGCTTTTTTACCAGTCTTGATTCCTAATTCATAATCACCAGACCAAAGGCAATTGAGTGTTTTGTAGGATAGTTTAATCCCGTATTGCCCTTCACATTGCATATCAGGATTTTCTTCCAAATGATCAATAAGCTTATCCAGGTATAAATTGGAATTTTCATAATCACCTACTTTTGAATAAGATAAACCAAGAGCAAAATAGATGGTCGTAAAGTCTGAAAATTCAGTTACATTATTTGCTTTTAAGAATGACAATAAATTTCTTGAATGACGAATCGCAGCAATTTCTTGGCCCGTAAGCCCTAACACGGTACCATATTCTGAGCCTATATTCCGATAATGATTCACGTATCTCAAGTCATTTTTGTGCTCTTCGACTGCTTCATTTATAGCTTCAAAACTGCCTGAATAATATTTTTGACAAAGTTGATAATATCGAGGGTGTTCATATTGCCACGAAATTGCATCCGCGAAAATACTGTATATTTCACTTTTCCGCAATTGATAATCTGGCATACCTTCCTCCGCTGTTCTAAGCCATTGTTGGCAAAAAGGAACAACTTCATAGTATTTTTTCTTGTTGTAATTTGTTTTAGCTTTTAATAATACTGCTGCACAGAAAGTAGTACTTTGCGTTTTGACAGAATCTAATAGGATTGGTTGCAAAAGCTCATCTACAAGGTCATAGTTTTTTTGCGCGGCTTCAAGCATTGCCATTTTCACAACCAGATATCGCTTATCAACATTATCTTTTTGGTCACCCAATTCTTTTTGAATAAGTGTCTTAAGACTATCAAGATTTATTTCTTTGAGAATTCCATTTTCTAAATCGGCGAACTCTTTTGAGTAATTAATATTTTGAAAAGCAAAAATAGAAGTACTCTGAAAAGTGAATAAAAATAGCAGTAAACTAGCTCTATATCTGAGTATATTATTGTGATTCATTCTTTTGGGTTGAGGCTACATAAATTAGTTTCGATAACATCCTTCACGATTTTAATTCCATAAATCTGAAGGCCTATCAATTCTACAAAGAATTATAAAGTTAGTTCTTTTAGAAAATTTTCGATCAAAAAATTAAAAAAAAATTCAATTTCGTTCTTAATCAAGATCACACTAATATCTTTCACTAGCTTGTGAGAATAAAATTGATTGGAAGATTTACTATTAAAAAAGAAACAGTAAATGCATTGTTAAATTCCACAAATTAAAAAAGCCTTCCGATAATTAAATATCGCAAGGCTTTTTCTTTATCAAGTTAATTTTTTATTTTTTAAAGAACTTGCCTTTAGTAAAATCCTCATTCGCTTCTACTTCATAGATATAAAGACCACTATGCAAACCCTTAAGATCCAAGCTAGTCACTTCTGACATTTCAATGTTATTTTGAATCAAAAGCCTTCCTTGATAATCATAGATATTCAGCGTTGCTTTTCCGGACATAGATCCAAAATCGAATGACAACCTGTCTTGAACGGGATTCGGGAATACTTTAATTTGTTTGTCCAAAACCGTTTCTTCAACATCTACAATTAAAGAAAGTGCCAACTCTACTGCTGCCAAAGCATCGATTCTTCCAAAACCAAAAGTGTGGTTTGGGATTTCTGTTCCGGCAACACCTCCGCAAATTTGATCCGTTGTTTTTGCAACGGCAGTTGTTTCTAAAATTCCTTCTATGGTTTCTACTTGACCCGCTAATTCAGGATTTGCAGATATGATCAATGCCACTGCACCTGCTACATGCGGCCCAGCCATACTTGTTCCACTGAAAGTTG
>CALIAG010000160.1 GCA_938041325.1 uncultured Saprospiraceae bacterium
AATGAATTTACAAAACTGATAATCGTTGCTTTTGTAATTGCAGTTCCTTTGGGTTGGTTTGCAATGACAAGATGGTTGGAGAATTTTAGTTATGCTATAAATATCACAATTGGTGTATTCGTCATAGCACTTGTTATATCACTGACTATAGCATTGCTTACAGTTAGTTATCGCTCAATAAGAGCAGCATTAGCGAACCCGGTAGAATCACTAAGGAGTGATTAGAATATTCTAAATCAAGACGATTTTCTGTTTCGTCTTGCTGGTTTTTAAACTCTTGAAAATAAAGCTATGTTACGTAATTATTTTAAAATAGGTTGGAGAAATATCCTGAAATACAAAACCTTTTCTGGGATTAATATACTGGGATTGACCTTGAGTTTAACGACTGCTTTTTTGATTTTGCAATATGTTGGATTTGAAAGGAGCTATGATTCTTTCTATGAAAAAGCTGATCAAATCTATCGTGTACCGATCAACTTTTATGAATATGGTGAAGTCAATCCGGATGCAATGAATCATTCGCAGACAGGCCCAATGATGAAGAAAGACTTTCCAGAGGTGATTGATTTTTTGAGAATTACGCCCAATTATTCTCAGGTCACACTAAGCCTGGATGATAATCATTTCGAAGAGAAAAATGTTTACTTCGCCGACTCTTCCTATTTTCAGTTTTTTGATGGAAGACTTGTTTTTGGAGATGAAAAAAATATTCTAAAAGAAAAAAATACGATTGTACTTTCTGAAACTGTTGCAGAAAAGTACTTTGGACCTCGCAGTTCATGGAACAATAATATTATAGGGAAAACAGTCAAGATTAACGACAGAAGAGAATTGATCGTACAAGGCATTATGAAAGATGCTCCTGCGAATACTCATTTTAAAGCCAATGTGATCATTTCGTTTGCAACTTTCCAACCTAACATCGATCGAATTAGAGAGGAAAGCCCTGAGGTGCTTTGGTCATGGAATGATTTTTATACTTACATCATGCTGACTCCAGGTTCGGATGCACTAGCATTAGAAGCAAAGTTTCCAGAGTTTATAAAGAAATATAGTAAAGGCAATACAGCTGATGAATACGAGGAGTTTGTTTTACAAGCAGTAAGTGATATCCATTTGGATTCTAAAATGAGCTTTGAAGTAGAGGCGAATGGAGATAGAAGTACAGTTACGTTGGTTTTTTATATCGCATTGGCGATTCTTATAATCGCTTGGCTTAACTATATAAACCTTTCCACAGTAAATGCTGAATACAGAGCCAAAGAAGTCGGGGTAAGAAAAGTAATCGGTGCGACAAGCAAAACAATTGGACTCCAGTTTTTAACAGAAGCGTTTATTGTAAATGCACTTGCAATGGGTATGGCACTTGCATTGGTTCAGGTTCTACAACCCGTTTTTGCGAGTCTCGTAGGTATGGAAGTGGCAGATATAAGAGCCCAGCTTTATTGGGTTTGGATTGTAGCTCCGATTTTATTTCTCTTTGGATTGTTGGTTTCTGCGGTATATCCAACCTTGGTAATCTCAGCTTATCGACCTGCTGATGTAATAAAAAGTGGTCTCCGCAAATTTGGGGCAAATCTATTCTTGCGAAAAACATTAGTGGTATTTCAATACACAGCTTCTACCTGCATTTTAGCCGGAACTTTTGTAGTTTTCCAACAATTGATGTTTATGCAGAATAGTAAACTTGGATTTGATTTGGATAATACCTTAATTATAAATGCTCCAGCATCTCCAAGTGCGGACAGTCTTTTTGTTACAAAATACAAGACCTTAAAAAATGAGGTGTTGAAGTTGCCAGAAGTTAATTTGATGACTTCTTCCTCCGCAGTCCCAGGTAAAAACTATTTAGACCTTTCAAGCCATAGTGGAATATATTTGGAAGGTGCCAATGAAGAAAATGCTAGATCTTATTCTGTTTATGATGCTGGAAATGATTATGTGGAAACTTATGAGTTGGAGCTTTTAGCTGGAAAATCATTTAGCGAAGAATTGGCATCGGACGATAATGGAGCATTAATTAATGAAGAAGCGATGAAGGCGCTAGGTTTGGAAAGTCCAGAATCTTCAATTGGAAAAGTGATTGATTATTGGGGGGAAAAAGTACCAATTATTGGTGTTGTGAATAACTACCACCACAAGTCACTTAAGCATAAAATAGAACCAACGATTATTAGAAATGACGATGAAGATCCTCAGTATTTTTCATTGAAACTGCAAGGCAACGAAAGTACCAACTTAAAAGCATTAATCGCTAAAGTTGAAACGCAATGGGAGCAGATTTTTCCAAATAAGCCTTTTAATTATTTCTTTCTAGATGATCATTTTAACGATCAATATATTGCAGATCAGAAACTAGGAAGATTGGTGAGTGCTTTTGCATTGCTTGCTATTTTTATTGCTTGCATTGGCCTTTTTGGATTGGTAAGTGAAACTTGTCGAAGACGGACGAAAGAAATCGGAATTCGAAAAGTGTTAGGAGCATCAGTGGGCAGTTTAGCGAGTTTGTTATCTCTTAGTTTTTTAAAATTAGTAGCGGTTGCATTATTGATTGCCATTCCAATGTCTTGGTATTTTTTCAGTTTCTGGTTAGAAAATTTTGCCTTTCACATAGACTTGAATCTTTTGGTTTTTGTTTTGACCGCAGCAATCCTACTCTTCGCAACACTGCTGACCGTTGGTTTTAAAACCTTTCAGACTTCCTCAACGAATCCAATTGAATCTCTGAAAGTAGAGTAAGCATACTTAGTTATTTGCAATTTTTTTACTTGTAGGAAAGAAATTATAAACTATGATTAAGAACTATTTTAAAATCGCAATAAGAAATCTCTGGAAATACAAACTCTATTCTGTAATCAATGTCGCAGGATTGATGGTAGGTATTACGGCAAGTATATTGACCTTACTTTGGGTGAACGACGAAATGAGTAAAAATCAATTCCATGAAGACAAAGATCAGATCGTTCAGTTTTTGGCGACTTTAGAATTTGGTGACGAAATTGAAACCTGGTCTACGCTTCCATATCCACTTGTAGATGTACTATTAGAGAAATATCCTTTTATAGAGCAAGTAACAATTCAAGGAAATTCATCTGGATTGTTTAATTATAATGGAACAAAATATCAGGAAGATGGATTTTCTGTCCTTCCAGATTTCTTCAATATCTTTTCATTTTCATTGTTAAATGGTGCTCAAGCCTCAGACCTTCAACCTGGGAAAATATTTATTTCTAAAAGCTTCGCAGAGAAAATTGCGGATGGAAAAAGCCAAGAGCAACTCATAGGAACCAACATAACGTTCAACCAAAAAACGGAATATCAAATCCAAGCTATTTTTGAAGACCCTCCATCAGCATCAACGAAACAATTTTCGTATGCCATAAATGTGAAAGATCTTGTAAAAAACAGAAAGTGGATGTTGGACTGGGGGAATTTTAATGACCCCGTTTTTGCTAAAATTAAACCAGGGATAAGTATTGATGAAGTCAATACAGCGATAGTTAACACCTTGAATGAGAACCGTCCAGATGATGAATCTGAAGCTCAATTATTTGCCCAAGCTTATACAGATCGATACTTGTACAATGAATACAAAGATGGTTCTTTAATTGGTGGACGGATTGCATATGTGAGGATATTCTTTTTTGCTGCTTTGTTTTTGCTATTAATAGCATGTATCAATTTTATGAACTTAGCTACTGCCCGCGCAACAAAACGTTCGAAAGAAATTGGGGTGAGAAAAGCGATTGGTGCAAACAAAAGTTCTCTTGTTATTCAGTTTTTTGGAGAAGCCGTTTTTATTACTTTGATCGCTTTCGTTTTATCCATTGCACTCACCGAGTTTTCTATTCCTCAATTTAATTTATTAGTCGGCAAAGAAGTATTCTTGGATTATACTGCTTTTAATACTTGGGCTACTTTTTTAGGAATAGGTTTGCTTACCTCCTTTCTGGCGGGTGGATATCCAGCACTATTTTTATCCTCTCTGAAAATCAATAATATCATCAAAGGGTCTCATTCTTTTTCAGGTCTAAACCTAAGAAGAGGATTGGTTGTCGTGCAATTTGTGCTATCCATTTTTATGATTATTGCTGCCTTTGTAGTTAAAAATCAAGTGGATTATATTTGGTCAAATCACCAAGGCTTGGACAAAGAGAATGTTTTCTATTTTGAGATGGAAGAAGATATGTATAAGCAACCGGAGACTTTTATGAATGAACTCAGAAATTCTCCTGGAGTAGTAGATGCATGTAGAGTAGATTTTAATCCGATTAACTTTGAAAACAGATCCAACTCAGTAGAGTGGCCAGGAAAGCTAGAAACAGATGACCAGCAGTTTTGTATCGTTAATATGGATCACGATTATATTCCAACAATGAAGGCAGAAATTGTTGAAGGCAGAAATTTTTCTCGCGATTTTCCAGCTGATTCTATGTATTTTATTTTGAATGAATTGGCCGTTAAAAAGATGGGAATCGAAGATCCTATTGGTCATCGATTAAATGTGTGGGGTGGAGATGGAAAAGTTGTTGGTGTAGTAAAAGATTTTCGATTCAACTCGGTCCACGAAGCAATGGTCCCTCTAGTGCTCAGATGTGCACCGCGTGGTCTTCGTTATGCAGTAGTCAGAACGAAGAGTGGACAATCCAAAGATGCGATTGCTTCGGCAGGAGGACTCTTTTCAAAGTTTGCACCTTCCTATATTTTTAATTATAAATTCGTGGAAGAATCATTTGAAAAGATGTATCGAAGCGAACAAATGGTTCAGGCCTTGGCATTTTACTTTGCCTTAATCGCCATTTTTATTTCGTGTCTTGGACTCCTTGGACTAAGTGCTTTCGTAGCAGAACAAAAAAGCAAAGAAATTTCGATTCGAAAAATACTTGGTGCAAGTGTTACGAATATCATAACCTTACTTTCAACAGATTTTATTAAACTGATCCTGATCTCTTTAATTATTGTAATCCCACTTTCATGGTATGCGATGAGTGATTGGCTGAATGGATATGCATTCAAGATTAATTTGGATTGGAAAATATTCGCCTTTTCTGGATTCTTTGCATTGTTGATAGCATTGATTACAATAAGCTTACAATCATTCAAAGCAGCAATGACCAGTCCTTCTGATGCACTTAAAAATGACTAAGGGATTTATAAGTAATAAATTTTAAACTGTAAAATAGAATAAAGATGAAAACCCAAAACCTTATGCTCTTGTTGGTGACCATGCTGATGTTTGGCAACCTTACTGCTCAAAATTATAATGTTGATAAGACTTTTGAAGGAGTAGAAAAAGTTGAAATAGAAATAGCCGTTGGAGACCTTGAAGTTAAATCTGCTAAAGGCGCTGACGTAGATGTTAAAGG
>CALIAG010000161.1 GCA_938041325.1 uncultured Saprospiraceae bacterium
GCATAAATCCCAGCAGCTTCAATGTTAAATGAAAAGGTAGCTTGAGTCAATGAAATCGTTTTGATTACTCGACCTTGAATATCAATGATTTCCATTTCGCTATTCATCAATTCTTCGCCAACATTTACTTGGAATTGTCCAGTAGATGGATTCGGGAAAATGTTTAATTCCTCTTTGCTGAGCTCCTCAATGCTAGACATGAAATCTGCCGTCGTTTTAGTGACATTGTCACTGACATTTTCATCATTCATTTCTGTTACCACTGCAAATACATCTTGATTCGCTGAAGTAAATCCTTGTATGGAAGAGAAGGAATGCGTGTAGCTATCACCTGATGCAATAGGCGCAGTCAAGGCTTCTTCAAAAACAAATTCTCCGTCAATGTAATAAGAAACCATAGCAGTAGACACCATTTCTGAACCGGTATTTTTGATTGTAAAATCAATTCTAGTGAAATTAGAACCGTCATTTAAAACAACCACATTGTCTGCTCTCAAATTGTTCATTTCATCATAATGAGAATCACTCTCCTCGACTAAATAAGAGAAAATTCTGTAGTGAGGTTCGGTGTGACCAGTATTATTGTAATCGGTATTTAATAGATTGGTATAAGCTTGCAATTCATAATCCAAAGTCAATGCTTGTCCGGGCGTCATATTACTGGTCAAGTTAAAAGTATAAGGTTGAACTTCTTGACCAGGACACCAACCAGCACGGCTAGGCGTCCAATTTCCTCCTTGATTGGCACAGGTGTTTTGTCCGCAATCATTTTTCCAAAGATTGTGATTGTCTTCAACACTTCCATTTACAAGCAACTGATGCGTTTGATTAGAAAACTCAGCGGCATTATTCGTATTGCCTTGTCCATGACCAGTGATAGTCATTCGCAGGTGACTTGTCTGAGTATTGCTTGCAATCGTAGTAGAAGATTCAGGAAGGTCATCATCCATTACACTCGGGTCTCCATATACCCAATAGTCCGTTTCCCAAAGTGGATTTAGTTTAGAATGTTTTGGTGCAGAGCTTTCTATAAATTCCATATCACAGTTCAATAGCCAACCTGATTGTCCAAAAACTTGGATAAAAGATTTGAAAATAACTGGCCCGGAAAGTACGGATTTAAAATCAGTAACATCAACAGTCCACGGTCCACATTCGATTCCATATGGTGTAATAAAACGAGCAATTTCCACATCTCCATTTGGCGTTTCTACAGAAATTTTACCAGTTTGGTCCCAAGGATCGCAACCCGTATCAGGACATTCTACATCAAAGTGAATTAAAATTTGTTCGAAATCTTCCACGTTTTGAGGCAGGTTTGCAAGAGTGAATCTTGTTTGCCCAGCACTTCCAAAATTGTGTTGCTCTTCATTAATGATATTGACAATATTATCATTACTCGGTTTTTTATAACGATAAGAAATTTCATCATTCAAATCATTCGTATCATCTGCATAGGCCGTTTGAGCGCTCACCAGATTCGTTGTGTTTGCAGTCAAGTCGAGTGGAGTAGTAAACACCAAGGTGGTGGATTCTCCTGGTTGCAAACTCACATTAAATGTTTCAGTCAAAGTTGGCAAACCATTAATCGTCAGTTCAATAGGAATACTTGAAACGGCTTCACTTCCAAAATTTTGAACCGTTGCCTGAACTTTTACAGGACGAGTAAAAACGCTTAATAAATCAGGAGCAGTAATTGCGGAAACCCCGAGGTCATACAAAGGAATAGAATATCCATCTTCCCAAGTTACTTGATTCAAGGTTCCTTCACAGTTATTGTCTACTAAGTTCTCAGTCGTTGTACCCATTCCTTCATTCATTGGTAAGTAAGCCACTAAGCCAGCTTCATTGCCAGTGAAAGCAGTTGTAATATTGTCTGCAATTTCGGAAGCAGATCTTGCCACATTCCAAACACGCACTTCGTCAATGATTCCATCAAATACTCGACCCGGCCATCCTGGAGAATCTCCAATAGTCAAGTCGCTGGTCACATTATTAGAAGGTGTTCCTGTAATAGGAATAGAATTGGCCAATTCTCCATTGATATAAACACTTGCGGTACCGGATTGATAAACGCCTGCTACATGATACCATTGATTGACATTCATAATCGGACTAGACGAAACTTCAGGCCAAGCATTTCCAGTACCTATTACGAAGTTTAATGTTCCATTTTTACCAGCTCTTAAGGCAAAGCCTTCATTGGGAGCAGGTTGTGGATGTCTATCTTTATTGACAATCGAGCCCTGCCAAAATTCTGCTTTCCATTCATTGGCAAAAATCCATGCTTCAATAGTAAAGCCATCTCCAATATTGAAAGCATCATCATGACAAACGGTCACATTCCCTGCGTTGCCATCGAATTCTATGCCTTGAGCAAAAACAAAATTTGCGCACAACATAAAAGTAAAAATGGGGAGTAGTTTTATTATCATTTTGATTTTTTTTGAGTTATTCAAAAATGGATTGCATTATAAGTCAGCTATCTATTCTTAAACAATTTCTTGGTTAAAAAATATTTTTAAAAAATTAATTTACATCCCACCACATTCGAGAAGTAATTACATCGCCTTCATTTAATCTTGAAGCCGCTTCATTATAATTTTCGGTATTATTGTCTTTTTCATCTCTAGGATATCGAAGCCGTCTAGGAATTTCTCCATTTGATTCTCCGTCAGTCAAGCCAGGAGTTAAATTTGGAAAACCGGATCGGCGGTAATTGGCATATGCTTCAAATCCATCGAACAAAAGTACCAACCATTTTTGAGTATTGATTTGTTCTTTCGCACGAGAAGCATCATACTCGATGTCGTTTTCTTCCAAATAATCTTCAATGTCATCTTCATCAATTGCTTCAGCATTTGGATAAAGTTGAAACTGTTGGCAAGCGGCGTAGACTCCACTTTCGTAGGCTTCTTTTATATCGCCTGATATCCAATTTAATAAAATGGCTTCGGCTCTCAAAAATTCTACTTCTGCAAAACTAAAATAAATAGCAGGCGCATCATAAGTCATGATGGTTGCTTTATTGGGTTGTGCAAAAACAAAATCATTTGTTCCCGTTGGAATTCCATTTGGTCTTCCAAGGTGATTTCCAGAACCTACTGTATTGTCCACCGTTCCATCACTATTATAAGTTTCCATTAAGTTGTCTTCTCGTGGATCGTCATTATTAATTACAAAATTAACCACTTCGTCACTGTATCTAAAACGATGGCCACTTCCTCCAAAGTTTTGAAAAATTTCTCCAACACCATTTGAATTTTTTCCATTAGGGTTAGAACCAGAAAAAGTGATATAAGCCATATCTTCATTGCTAGTCATGACCCCATTTTCTAAAGCTGATTGTCCCGTTTCTTTGGCGAGGTCGGGATCGACGTTTGAAATTCGCATTGCGATTCTTAGCAATAGAGAATTTCCGAATTTTTTCCATTTTGAAATATCGCCTTCGTACAAAAGGTCAGCAGTTCCAAGGTCATCTTTCGAATCATCTAAATTATTGATGGCCGTTTTGAGTTCGGTGATAAAGGAGTTATAAATATCTTGTTGCTTGTCATAGGTTGGTTTGGCAAAGACCGCTCCTTGGTTTCCTTCTGAATAAGGAATGTCACCATACATATCTGTCAGTTTTTGGAAAAAATAAACTTTGAAAATGATGGCCATACTTTGAATGTTAGAGCCTTCTTCTGTCGTAGCTATCAAATCCACCACGTCTTTCCCCACTCTTAAATAGGAAGAATTCCACCAACTACTCAACCAATCTTCGTTGGTCGTATTGTATCTATCTGGTTCCCAATCTCCTGAAAGGTGTTGCACCCATTCGGAGCAATACATCAAGTTTCCTCTCCATTGTTCAAAGCTTTCACTCGATGCCCGATTGAGGATGTATGAAAATTGCAGTTTAGGATCTACACGATCAGGTTCAGTAGGATTGGGGTTGGTATTGATGCCTTCAAAATCCTTGGTGCAAGCACTAAGAATCAAAATGGAAAGCAAAAGGATTAAAGATGTATATTTTTTCAAAATATTTTTTTTTAAAACGTCTTTGTTTCAAATGAACAAAGTCTAAGGAACATTTATCTTTTTAGAATTTAACTTTAATGTTAAATCCATAAGTTCTAGTACTTGGCAATGCAGCATATTCTATTCCAACGTCGCCACCAGAAGAAGTATAAATAGATTCTGGATCAAGTCCGATGACATCCAATCCATTGCTAATAAAAAATAAATTTCTGCCAACCAAAGAAAAAGTAGCAGACTTGATGTACTTTATTTTTTTCAATAGTTTTTTATTTAAAGAATAGGAGAGCGAGAGTTGACGAAACTTGATGTAAGAGGCATCATAAACATTCTCTTCACTAATCGTTGAAATTTTTTCATAGTAATCATCGATTCTTGCAGGCGTTGTATTTTGAGAAACACCGTCTAACTCAACGCCTTCGCCAATGATTTCAAAATCTGAATTATCTCTTCCTTGTACACTATTGATGTGTTTTCCAAAAAGATAACCAAAACTACTGGTTGTAGAAAGAATTTCACCACCTTGTTTGGTATCAATGATGAAGGACAAATCCCAATTTTTATAAGTAAATGAAGAAGTCAAGCCACCATACCAATCAGGATTAAAGTTGCCCAAGATTTCTCTTTCTTCAGCAATTTTTGGCAATCCGTCTTCATGAATAATTTGGCCAGCATCATTTCGAGCATAGACATTTCCCAAAATATCTCCAACCTGTCCATCCAATTGAGCTACGATTTCTGCAGAAAAAGTCCTGTCGGGACCAAAGCTTAATTTATCTACACCTTCCGAAAGACTGAGGATTCTGTTTTTATTTTTTGCAAAATTAGCGGATAGATTCCATTCAAAATCTTTATTGCGAATCACTGATCCTTTTAGCAATACTTCAATCCCTTTATTTTCGATTTCACCAGCATTAATAAATTGAAAATTATAACCAGAAGAAACAGGAAGAGGGCTTCTGAAAATATGTTTATCGGTTCGTTGGCGATAAAGCGTGAGATTAAGCTCCAACCTGCGTTTGAAAAAACTTAAATCTGTGCCTATTTCAAGGCCTGTAGTGAGCGCAGGTTTTAAAAGAGGGTTTGCATAAATGTCGCCAGCAATATTTCCAAAAACAACATTCCCATTTTCAAGATCTTTTAGTTCTTCTATATTAATATTATAGTTTGGCAAAAGAGAATAAGGAGCAATTGCGCCAACCGATCCTGAAGTCCCATAGCCAATTCTGAATTTTGCAAAACTCAACCAGTCCGGAGCTTTTATTGCATCTGAAAGAATAAAACTCAATGAACCAGAACCGTACAAGACCGAGTTTTCAGAATTAACATTATCTCGAGGATTGGTCAATACAGAGAAATAATCATTTCGAATGGAACCGTCGATATAGAGGTAGTCATTAATTGAAATGGTGGTTGTGGCAAACAGTGCATTGATCCGGTAAGTTCGTTCGATGTTTGCTCGAGAAAATTGATTGGTTAAGTTGGAAAATTCTAATAGTTGAGAAACGATAAAGCTATTCCCAAAAACACCACTTGAGAAAGTAGAGCGATCAGTCCGGGTAGCTCCTGCATTAAAGTTGATGTCAAAATTTGGATTAATTTCTTTTTGATAATTGACAATGAAATCAAAATTATCTTCCTCGATTCTAAAAGTATCAAGATCTATTGCGCCTTGAGTTATAAATTGAGTGCCATCAATTTCTGTATTAAAAAAGCGATGTTCACTTCTATCTGTCGCCGCTCTTGCTTGCACAGAAAGCCCTTTTGTTATTTCCCATTTACCACTGAGGTAACTAATTACTCTGCCTTTATTATCTCTATTTATACTTTCCAAAGGTCCCCAGTATGGACTTAAGGTAAATGGATTGGCTGACCAATATATAGGGTTGCCATCTTGATCTCTGGTTTCTTCAAAAACAGCTTGTGGCAAATTGTTAGGACCGACTGTAAAATACTTTGAGGGATTAGCAGGGTTGTCAGTCAGGTTGGTTCTGTTAAATGCTTTTTCGTAAGCGTAGGTTAATTTTCCATCTAGGCTAATGTTTTTGGTAACATTGATCGTCAAATTTAAATTCGCCGTGTAGCGATCATAAGTTGTATTTGGAATAATACCTTTATTCGAAAGTTGAGAAAGGGAAACCCGAGAATTCACAATTTTATTTCCTCCCGTAAATGATAAATTATTTGTCCACGTATTTCCACGTTCGTAATAAGAACGAATATCATCTTCACCAGCTGCAGAGTAGGGGATAGAATCGCCATTGAAAATAGGAGTTAAACTGCCATCTAATCTTCCGCCCCATGATCGCCAGTTTTCAAAAGCATCCAGCTGATCTATTGGCTTTTGTCCATTGGCACCTTGGCCATATTCTTCTTGAAATTTTGGAATCAAAAAAACTTCATCAGTAGTAAAGTTGGTAGAGTAATCAATTTGAATTCCTTTTTGTTGTTTTCCTTTCTTGGTAGTAATCAGCACAACTCCACTTCCTGCCCTTGAACCATAAAGAGCGGAAGCCGCCGGGCCTTTTAGCACAGTAATATTTTCGATATCATCAGGATTGAGTGAAGAAAATCCATCACCCGAATCTCGACCTCCATAAAGTCCCGCGGAGTTTTTATTAGAATTGTCAGAAGGAACTCCATCAATCACAATTAGTGGACCATCGCTTCCACCGAATGCGGATAATCCTCGAATCACAATTCGCGTCGAACCAGAAGGCCCATTGGAAGGTTTAGTGACTTCGAGACCTGGAATTTTACCCGTTAATTGAGCGGCAACAGTGACTTCTTTTGCAGTTATTAATTCTTCTCCACTTACTTCACCGTAAGCAAAGCCCGTTGCTTTTTTCTCTTTTTCAATTCCATAGGCCGTTACAATGACTTTGTCCAATTGGTAAGAGTCTTCGACCAATACAACATCGATTTTTGTTTTACCCTCAACATTGATCTCTTGAGTCGCATAACCTAGATAGCTAAACTTTAAAGTAGCACTTTCAGAAACAGTCAGCGTGTAATTTCCATCAAGGTCTGTGAGTGCCCCATTGTTTTCTGATCCGATTTCAAGTATGCTTGCTCCGGTAAGAGGTAGATTGTCATCTGAACTGATAATCTGTCCCGTGATGACTGTTTGAGCCTTACTTTGAAAAAAAAGAAAAATTAAAAGAATGGTAACTAGGTTGACTCTCATTTAATGGACATTTGGTCTAATGTCTAAAAATAACAAAACGACCTTTTTATTTGCATGGTAATTAGCAAATATGTCATATTACGTCAAAGTTATTAGCTATTGATCTTTAAAAAACCCACTCTTTCAAAATAACCACCTTTTGTGAAAAAAAAATGAACACTATATGATCTTTTAAAAATACCCTTTCATGCAAAATTAGAATTGCTTACTTCTTCCTTTTCTTTATTTAAAAGTTTTTCTTTGTTCCAATTGTTTGTCGAATTATATTCAAAAGTAATATGACCTCTTTTTTGAAAATTAATTTGCAACTTTCTTTATTTTTTTTGTAACTTAAATTATAAAATTCTAAGTAATCAAGAAAAAATAAGTATTAAGGAATCTGAATTGTCTTATTTTTATTTTGAATCCTTTTACTTTTAAATACCATTCATTTTTTATTCTTAAATATACTCTCCGCATTATTCAAGAATTTTTGAAGTTTTTGTTTTCTAAAATTTTGACGAAATCTTCTTGAATTAGAAACCCAAACTTTAGATCCAACAAACGCTTATCATTCTTTCAGAATTAGGTTGAAATAGCTTTGGCTAACCTTCAAACTGATTCTATACCAATTATTTTTTATCCCTAAAAAACAAAAACAATGAACATTTCTAAAAAAGCAACTTATTTGCTACTAGGTCTTATCTTCCCATCATTTTTACTATTCGGTCAAAGCAATGAAATAGAATTCCTCACCGCGGCTACAAAAGGGGAGACAGAATTGATGTCAAAATATTTAGATCAAGGCGTTTCCATTAATACTACAAATAAAAAGAAAGAAACGGCTTTGATGCTGGCCGCATCTAACAACCATTTAGAAGCTGTTGAATTGCTCCTCACAAAAGAAGCAGATTTATTTATGGCAGATAAAAAGGGAAAAAAAGTCCTTCAAAAAACGGAAAGGGCAAAAATAAAATTGATCCTAGCTGATGCCATCGCAAAAAAGATTGATACGCCTGCGGCTTATTACCGCTTTATCTACAACTTTGGAAGTATGGACGAATCTCTTGCCGATGCAGCGAATGCTCGTTATGAGGAACTAATGAAACCAGAACAACAAAAAGTTTTTGATACAGACTCTTTGTTAAATACGTATGAAATAAATGAACTAAAAGAAAATGATTTTCGCAGAAGTAAATGGAATGTGAATGATCCTTATTTAGGTAAATTGGGGTTTGTGTCCTTTGCCAGAACAAACAAAACGACTGTTTACACTCTTGGTTATTTTCCAAAATTTCTTTTTGATAATGCTGATAATTTATCGAACATTATTCTTAGTTCGCAAATTATCAAAAGGAAAAGAGCACTAATCAATTTATTAAATAGTGATGGAAATGTACTTGTAAATTTACAGGAAAGTCAAATCCAATACCGTGAAGTTTGTCAATTGTATTTTGAAAATGGGAAGCTGGTAAAAATTGTAGATCCTTCTCAGCTTATTTCTCAACGAATTTCAGCCAATTGAAGTAAATGAATCAAGCTATAAAAGAGTTGGGTCTAACTAAATAATTTATAATATTTTAAATAAAAAAGGACCCGCGCCGAATCATCGCAGGTCCTTACCTCACTATTTTGGAGAAATAGCAAATATCTTAATTATTATTTGTTAATTTATTATAGTTACGTTTCCTGTAATATTGATCTCTTCATCGTTCAAACAACGTCCTGAGATATAATATACATAAACACCAGGGTTCAATCTCTTACCTCTAAATGATCCATCCCAGAATTTATCTATGGTTCTGGTTTCGTAAACCAATTCTCCCCACCTGTTGTAAATTCTCAACAAATTCAAGTCTTGGAAACCTTCATGTTGAATCTGGAAGTAATCATTAAAACCATCTCCGTTTGGAGAAATCATATTCGGTACTGTAATATTACTGAATGCACAGGCATCATTTACAGTAACTTGTATTTGGTCTGAAGTTGTACAACCAAAGTCATCTGTTGCATTCACATAATAAATTGTTGTCTCAGTAGGTCTTATCATATATTCTTCACAGCCTTCACATAATATATTTCCATCCTCATCCGTCCAGATTATTTCTACCTCTGGATCACTGATAATCGCGTGCAACATCATGGTGTCATTCAACAATACTTCTTGAGGTCTAGACACTTGAAGGCTAGGCGGAGAATTGACAAATACGGTAACTGTCGTTGTAGTAGTCGTACCCAAACAACTGATTGCACTTACTGAGTAAGTAGTTGTTAAAGCTGGTGATGCAACTGGGTCAGGACAGTCGGTACAACTCAATCCAAATGCAGGAGTCCAGGTAACTTCGTCCGACCCGAATACTTCCAACTGGACTTCATCACCATAACAAATGTATTGATCTTCACCATCCAATTCTATTAAGTCTTCCACAACAATTGTTGTCACGACCACACTATCACATCCTTGAATAGTGGTGAATTCATCCGTATAGGTACCAGCTTCAGTCTGTAAGGCTCCGCCAGCAAATAAACTTTCACCACTACAAATCCAATACTCATAATATTCTTCAAATACTTCATTCACGATTAGGTTGGTGAATACTACACTATCACAGCCATTAATGGCAGTTAACGATGTCGGATATACACCTTGTAGGGATTGATAAACACCATTGATCATTGTTGAATCTCCATCACAAATTGAAACAGATTCGTTCGTTACAAATGAAGGCAACACTATTAATTCCGTTGAGACTACACTATCGCAACCAAACATAGAAACATAAGTATCAAAATAGGTCCCTGTTGTTGATTGAAGGCTACCTCCTGCAAAATAGGTATCACCTTGACAAATAGTATACTGAACGGTCTCATTGTGTGATGGAGCTACAAATAAGTCAATCACCTCAATACTATCGCAACCTAAAAGTGTAGTATATATGTTGGTATAGATTCCGCTTGTTGTTTGCATAGCTCCTTCTGCAAATATTTGTTCTCCTTCACATATGACAATCTCTATTGTTTCTGTATAAATTGGATATACTGTTAAAGTAGTTTCCAAATATATCGGACAACCACTAGGTCCAGATAAAGTATCCACATAGATTCCAGCTTCAGAAATAAATTCTCCATTTAAGAAGTAAGACTCTCCTTCACATATTCCAACTGATGAGTAAGAAGTATAACTTTCAATTACAGTCAATTCAATTTGAAGAATACTATCACAACCATTTTGACTTAAAAGGTTTTGGTAATAAATCCCGCTCGTATTTACATTATTTCCATTCACCTCTATAGACTCACCTGCACAGATAGATTGTTGAATAGGTGTAAGGAATGTTTCTTGCACCGTCAGAACAATTCTGTGTATACTATCACAGCCATTATAAGTCTGATAAATATCATTATAGATACCAGTTTGGCTTTGATTAGCTCCTTGCACAAAGTAAAACTCACCTTGACAAATTTCGATAGAATCCACAAATAGATAACTTGAATTCACTGTAAGGTCAACATGGATAATACTATCACATCCATCTACCGTTGCGTATATGTCTGTATACAATCCAGATAGAATTTGGTTGGCTCCACCTGCAAAGTAACTTTCACCTTGACAGATAATTCTTTCTATGGTTGTTTCATATATTGGGTTAACAAATACCTCTTTATGAACAATACTATCGCAACCTTGATAACTTGACAATGTATCAATAATTAATTGAGCAGAACTCAAATAGTTTCCATCAATTAAAACACTGTCACCTTCACATATTTCATAAGGGAAGTAGTCAAAATGAGTAGGGAAGATGGTCAAGTCTATAACCAGAATACTATCATTGCCATTCATTGCAGTCAAGGTGTCAATGTAAGTCCCTGACTCAAAAACCAATGATCCATTCACCAATAATCCATCATTTAAGCAAACTGCAATTGAAGCACTGTCTATACAATTTACAATATCTATATAAGTAGTCAAGACGCTATCACACCCATTACTTCCCGCAAATACATCCGTTAATTCTATATCATCGGTATAGAACTGACCAAGATAATCATAACCTTCACACACTTCTATTATCAATGTATCGCGAGCAAAACTCAAAACAGTTAATTGAAGATTGACCGTACTATCACAATCATGTTGATTGGTCAAAACATCAGTGTAATATCCGGAAGTGTTGTATGAGTTACTTCCAACTGTAAATTCTTCATCTTCGCAGATAGTTATAATTAAATTAGTGGTGTCTAGTTCGTGGACCGTTAAATCCAAAGTGACGATACTATCACATCCATTTATTGTAGTCAAGGTATTAGTGAAAACACCCGTTGTCGTATAGGTTGAATCTCCAACTATCCATGATTGACCATCACAAATTTCTTCCCTTAAATCAATGTTATAAACAGGGTTGACAATTACGGTCAAATAAATATTACTATCACAGCTATTAGTGGCTGTTATGGTATTGCTGTAATTACCTGCAGCCCAATATTCAACTCCCCCCACCGAAATGGTATCTCCTTCACAAATTCTTTCCACAAAGACCATATCATAAGTTTCTAACACCGTCAAGTTCAAAGTAACGATAGAATCACATCCACTGAAGCTGGTTAAAGACTCAATGAAAGAACCCGTCGTATTATAAACATTACCACCAATGGAAACAGATTCACCATCACATATAGTATCCGTTACAACAATATTGTAAACAGGATTGACAATCAATTCAAGACTTACGATAGAATCACATCCGTAGAAAGAAGTCAATGTATCAGAGGTGC
>CALIAG010000162.1 GCA_938041325.1 uncultured Saprospiraceae bacterium
TCTCAGATCATTTTCCAAGAATCGTATGTAAAAAAAAAGTTAGAAAGCATACGATCGTTATACCTTCCATTAACATAGACGCACGAATTGGAGAAATTCCATAAATTTGGATTACTTTTTTTTAATCTTTTTTCAAAAAAAAATAAAAATGCAATGAAAAATAACAAGATTGGAATAATAGTTTCCTTTTTATAAAGGAAAGAAAATATGATTTATAGACGATTTGAAGAAAGGAATTTTAATCAAGAAAGGAAATGTTTTTCCAGAATAATAGTACCATATTACACGACCTCAACCCCATTCCCAATGGCCACAAAAATAATCTCAGGTTCTATTCCTGTTTTCTGTTGATAAGATTCGGCAATGGCGTTGGCAACAGTTGTTGCATTCTTCTGTTCCAATAAAACAATGACGCAACCACCAAACCCTCCACCCATCTGACGCGCACCAGCCACAGCTTTTTCTTGCTGAGCCAATTGAGCCAGTAGATCCGTTTCTTCGCAAGTAACTTTGTAAAGCCGGCTTAATCCATCTTGTGTTTCGTTGAGCAATACGCCGAGTCGAGGAATGTCATTATTGGAAAGCGCCTTTGTGGCAGCCTTAACTCTTTGGATTTCTTCAATGACAAATTTTACACAATTGGATTGATCTTCAGTAAGAAGAGAAGAAGCTTTTTCGAAATTATCCAAAGAGATGTCGCGGTAAGATTTGGCTTGAGGATATTGTTGTTTTAAAATTTCAAAAGCCGTTTCGCAATTTTGTCTACGATCGTTATAAGCCGTTTCCATCAAAGAATGGGCTACTTTAGAATTGATTAAAACCAATTGATAATCTCCCAAATCTGCAGGAATATATTCATGGCTGTTGTCTAAACAATCCATCTTAATGACTTGCTTAATCTTGCCGTGCAAGACAGCAAACTGATCCATCAAACCACATTTGATACCTACTTTGTGCTCTGCCTCTTGTGCAATCAATGCCATTTCCAAACGGGTCAATTTCCATTGATGCAATTGATCCAAAGCAAAGACAAAACCAGCGCAGAGTGCAGCCGAAGAAGAAAGACCAGCGCCAATAGGAAGATTGGAAGTGAAAACACCCGTAAATTTTTGAGTGTTTAGATTTCTTCCTTTTAAAACGGAAACGACAGCTCGTATATAATTCGACCAATCGGGATTTTTTTCAGCATTGGATAAGTAGGATTCATTGCGATCTATGGCAAATAATTCGGAAAACTTTCTCATCGAAAAAGATAAACCAAAGCAAATGCCTTTATCTATAGCTGCTGGCATTACGAAGCCATGGTTGTAATCTATATGCTCCCCAATTAAATTAATGCGCCCTGGAGCCTTTACCGTTGTTTCTAGTACGGCACCAAAACGCTTTTTAAATGAATGTTCTACTATATCCTTCATGCTGCAAAAGTGATACTTTGTCTTGAGTATTTCAAGTGAAAAAAGGAATCTTTATCTATTCTTTTACAACTCTACCACAACCAAAATAGAATACCAAAGATTAATGCTGCTAAAGCAATCATCTGGTATTTGTAATTTTTGTAAAAAGCCATACCTTCAGTTCCCTCATGCATATATTCGGCTTTAAAAGTCAAAGAATCTAATTGACTTTGAAGAGGTGCAGGTGTCGAATAACTCACAGCAAAAAATACGATGGTACTGACAAATACCATCAATCCAACATTCATAGAATAGTGTAAACTCCAAAGCCCCATCTCGCCTAAAGCAAAAAGTAGGATACCAATTCCTGTTCCTATAATAAGCGTCCAAAACGCTCCATGACCATTCACTCGTTTGTTGAAAACACCAAATAAGAAAATCACAACGATTGGTGGAACGATGATGGAAAACATTTGCTGGAGATAGGCCCATAATCCAGTGAAATTTTGAATCTGTGGAGCCCATAAGGCTGCGATCACCATTAATACAACAGTTGTGATTCGACCATATTTAGCAACTTCTGTATCTGTGATGTTGGGGTTGTTGGGTTTTATAAAATCGATTACGACCAAAGTGGAAGAAGAGTTCAACGCTGAATCTACACTAGATAGAATCGCCGAAATTAATCCTGCCAATACCAATCCGACCAAACCAACGGGGAGTACCTCCGTTACCATTTTAGGGAATACTGCATCTCCATTTTCCAATCCAGGGAAAAGGCTGATGGCCATAGCGCCAGGAATTACCATTACAAAAAGTGGAATTATTTTTAAAAAACCAGCTAAGACAACTCCCCAACGTGCATCGTTCAAAGACCGCGCACCAAGTACCCGTTGGACGATGTATTGATTGGTGGCCCAATACCAAAAACCTAAAAAGGGAACGCCCAAAATCAATCCTGGCCAAGGCAAAGCTTCATCATCCAATGGCCGCACAACAGAGAAATGCCCTTCTGGTACTGAATTGAGAACATTGTCCCAAGAATAGCCCATCTTTCCAAACATGATCCAAGTCATAGCAGAGCAACCAATGATTAAAATAACCGCTTGAATAGCATCAGTATAAACCACAGCTTTCAATCCACCAAAAGCAGTATAGGTTCCCGCGATCAATGCTAAGCCTAAGGAGGTCCACCACATTTCGAGTCCGGGGAAAAAGGCTTGAAGTACAAGGGTACCTGCGTAAAGTGCTCCTGCAGTTTCAATCAAAATCGTACTGAAAATGGTTATAAAAGAAAAGAACAACTGAGACCTTCTATCGAATCTCCTTTCCAGGAATTCCGGGATTGTAGTGATCCTGTTTTTTAAATAAAGGGGGACAAATATCAAGGCTGCAATAATCAATGGAATACCAGACATCCACTCGTAGACTGAATTAACAATCCCCGTCATATAGGCCGCTCCTGTTAAACCAATAATTGTAGAACTTGAAATGTTAGAGGCAAAAAGAGATAAACCGATCAGGCCCCATCCAAATGATCGTCCGCCAAGGAAAAGGTCTTCTCCTGTTTTGGTTTTTCTTGAAATTATAAATCCAATTAATAGGACAATTACAAAATAGGAAATAACAATGGCCGTATCAATTCCGGAGATCGTAGGATTTGTCATAGTCTGTTTTCGTTAGTTTTTTTGTAAAATAGGGAAAATGAATCATATCGCAAAACACAAAATTTCTAGGTTTTCTGAGGACCTTTTTTCATAGTCACCATTCCTCCTGCAGGAACATCAAGTTCAATAAGCCCTTGCATAAGATCTATCATGCCTTGTTGAACTTGTTCGCCTTGGCAATTATAAACAATCATATGAAATGGGTCGAGAGAATGTGCCAATCGACAAACCACTTTAGTGGTCATTTTTGCATTTAATAAATCGATTCGCGAATAATTTTTTATATCCACAACGTGGTCGTCATATACCGCAATGATGGTATTGTGATCATCACTTGCACGAAGTACCGGGTAATTGGCCAAAGGACCTGTAGGGACGAAATGACCATCCATAAAAATAGAGACATTATCACTCCAATACTTGGTATAAAATTTTATCATTTTTAAATGAGACTCCGGTAGGTCTTTCAAGATTACTGACATTTGAGGGACACCAAACATTCCACTCAACATCATCATCGATGCAGACTCCACAGATTCGTCGTTGTGCCAGGTAAGCGGGTCTGAATGAACCGCAGTATTCCCGATTAATAATTTCACATCCGTAATTCTCAACCGATTGGTTGCTGAATCATTTGGACAATCAAAGGCTCGGAACATATTTCCAAACTTGCGCATCGCAGGGCCAATATATTTTTGGCGAAATTCAATAATTATATCCGGCTTGATTGCCGTTAAGGCATCTCTTACTTGTCCCATCAATTGATCAACCGCTGAATTGACATTGGCGAAGTCTCGTCCGTTTTCAGCAGTAAGAACAGTGCTTTCATATACATTGAAATCGTCAATGAAATCAAGTTTAAAAGCATCAAGATTCCAATCCGTCAATGCTTTGGAATATTTGCTGACTAAGTATTCCCTAATCTCCGGATACCGCGGATCTGCAACCGGTGCCCAACGGTGTTCCACGGTAAGAAATTTGCCTTTGAACTGTTGAAAGGCTTCCGATTTTTTTCCAATGAAAGGAACAGAGTACCAAAGGCCGATCAACATGCCCAGCTTGTGTATTTCGTCAACGAGATAAGGCATGTTCAAACGTTCGGGGAGCCAATCTCCAGTATAATCATATCCTCGGTTGTTGTCATTGGTTTGCCAGCCATCGTCAATGATTATAAACTTGTAACCCAATCCTGCAGCTAGTTTACATTCTGCAATGATAGCTTCTTCTGAAAGCTCTTGATGATAACCATACCATGTTGAATAGAGTGGGAATCGCGCTGTTTCCGGAACATGCATCGGTTTGAGGTTTTCCATTCCTGCCCACCAATCACCTACGTCTTGGATGGATTGACTAAATGAAATTTTGCGATTGTCAATTCTGATTTCTGCGCTATAATCTGTGATTTCTTGATGGGCTTCAGTGAAGAAACTTACGAAACAATAAATGAGATTGTCTTCTTCTCGAACCTGAGCATTCATCTCTATTGCATTGACGGCATCCGAGCAAGCAAAGGTCTGACTGTTTTCATCTTGATGTCCGAATAGAGAAATCACTGGAGCATCTACGGAGATTCTAGAACAAAGAGATTCCAACTCCCAATCCGCTTGAAGTCTTTTTTGATATAAACTTGCAGTCTTCCATACTCCTTTCACATTGATGCATGGCATCTTCCATTTCAATGTGAATTTTTTAGGAACGGTCGGTTGATCTGCGTGTATATTAAATCGAATAATATGGACACCTTCTTCCGCTTTGGCTTCTGTGAGATTTACTTCAAATACAGTATCGTCCGTATCCACTTGGACCATTGTGTCTTGTGTTAGTATCATTGGTTTCTACTTGTAAAATTACCTGAGGAGAAAAATGAATTTCTACTTAGCAATTTATTATATGAACAAAGCTGTATTTTTTAGTTCCTACCAGAACAAATTAGTATTCATTTCCCGTTTTTCTCCAGAAGAGTTGACAAGTTCTATTTTTTCTATTTCTTTTGGAATAATAAGCATTCTTGAAGAAGCGGAAAGGTAACCATTGCCATAATAAAATTCTTCCTTTTGAATTCTTCCATTTTTTAAATAGAGAAGTGCATATTCATCATTAGGATTAATGGGAATTATTTTGTTTACGTTTTTTTTTCGAAATGTTTTCAGGGAATTGCTATTTCTTCCAGCGATAAAGAGTTCAGTATTTTTTGGGTCATACAATTTGACCAAACTTTTTACATCACCATCAACATGAAATCCATTATTTTCTAAATGGGAAGCATTGAAATTGCCCTTTCCATCATTGTAAAGCGTAAGACCTTGTAGCGCGTCATAATTGCCTATTGCTACATCCGAACAGAAAGAGTTGCCAACCAATAAGGCATCTAAATCTCCGTCTGCATCCACATCATCTATTTGAATACCAAATACCGGCGAGAATTGAGCTTGTACCGGAAGGCTCCGAATTTTAAATTCACCATTGCCCAAATTTTCCATGTAGGAACTTTCGAATCTTACCGCTTTTGGATTATAAGCATCTTCAATTTCTTCTTTGGTAAAAGAACGATCAAACTCAGTTTCTGCATAAGAAGTGTAGCTTTTGAAACGGCCTCTCATTGAATTGATCTGTTTGATTAGCAAATCTCTCGGATGAGCAATTTGATTTTGATTATCTATAAAATGACACAGCACAGGGTCTATCCGTCCGTTCTTATCAAAGTCTTTGGCGTAGATGCAAACGGGCTCTTCTACACTTGCTTTATAGCGGCTGTTTAAACCAAGATTTCCTAGTATATAATCGGTATCTCCATCACTGTCAAAATCAGCTCCTTGGATACTGTTCCACCATCCAGAGGTTTGTTCGAGTCCAAGAGAATGGTCTTGTTTTTTTAAAGTCCCTTTTTCGTTTTTAAAAATGGTGATCGGCATCCATTCGCCGACGACGATCAAATCCATCCATTGGTCATTGTCAATGTCTGTCCATAAGGCAGATGTGACTAAGCCAAGTTCTTTTAGCGATGAGGTGCTTTCGTCTTTGGTGAAAATGACTTTGCCGTCTTGAGTTTCATTTTTTAATAAAAAACTAGTCGCGGGCAATGGATAAGCACCACTTTGTATTCTTCCTCCAACGAATAAATCTAAGTCCCCGTCTTTGTCGTAATCACAGGCATTTACGGTGGATCCGCTTTCGGTTATATTTGGCAATGCATTTTGCGCTTTTGTAAAATTTCCAAGCCCATCATTTAAGTAAAGGCGGTCTTGGTATTGATTGGAGTTTATAGGAAAACTTGTTCCACCACTTACCACATATAAATCTAAATCTCCATCATTTTCAACATCAAAAAGAAGAGAACCCATGTCTTCGAAAAGGCTGTCTAATTCTAAATTTTTTCTTGTGAAAAGACTGGATTTATTTTGCAAATAGAAAGCACCTTTTTGTCCAGAAGCACCAGAAATGTATAGATCTTGAATTTGATCTCCGTTGATATCGCCTGCGGCAATGCCTGGGCCGTTTTTTGAATGTTCATGTGGAATTAAAGGTTGGACCTTGAAGTCAATGTATTCGTTCTCGAGGTGTTTAAAATCCAATCCTAATTTTTGGCTGACCTCTTCAAATAAAATAGGGGAGTTGTCTAAGTCCTGTTTGATTTTTACAATAGCTGTGGACTTATATTGAATCGTCAGGGTTTGATTACTTGAGAGGTCAGAAAGTAATTCAGTACTGCCATCTGGCCAAGTCACTTTTAGCGTTTTAATATTTTGATCTGCTCCTAATCCGAAATGAGCAATTTGACTGACTGTAGATTCGTACCCTCGATAAAGATTGTGTTCGTAATATTGTTTACCAGCGCTTGTTTGGAATTCAATTTTAGTTCCTAAACCTTGTCTGTTCTTTTCCGGTCCGATGAATTTTATTTTTAGATAATTTCGATCTGCTAAGCGTTCTGATTTGTTTTCGTAAATAAAAGC
>CALIAG010000163.1 GCA_938041325.1 uncultured Saprospiraceae bacterium
AGTTCAAGATTCTTTCTTCTGTGGTTCTGTAGAGTTAGAAAATAGTTTTGATTGTAATTGTTTGTCCTCTGTAGGTCAAATGCAATCGGAAACAATTGAGCTTTGTCCCAACGAAATTTTAGAGGCGAATTATTCAAGCAATCAATTTCTGGATCCAAATGATAGTTTGATTTTCGTTATACATGACAGAAGTGATTCTGTACTCGGCAACCTTTTAGCTTGGAGTGGAAGTCCTCTTTTCGAAAGACCTGAGAATACTATAGCAAGCCAAACTTACTACCTATCTGCCGTAGTCTTGAGCTTAGACGATTCCGGACAGCCTCTTTTTAGTGACCCTTGCATGTCCGTTTCAGCAGGCACTCCTTTCAAATACAAAGCTACCAGTGACATCAATGTACAAGGAACAAACTTAGCTTGCATTGGAGCAAGTGTTAGATACATTGGAACAGAGCTTCCCGAGGTTGATTATTATGTTTGGCAAAGTCCCAATGGATTAGACACTGTTATTAATAATGTACTTCTCATTGACAGTATTACAAACGAGGCTGCTGGTCCTTATATCTCTTCAGCAATTCTTGATGGATGTACAATTGGTCTTTCAGATACTTTAAATCTTGAAATTACTCTTCCAGAAAACGATGCTAATGCTGGTCCAGACCAAATTTTGTGCAATGAGTTTTCCACCTTCATGAAAGCTGAGGCGCCGCAAGTAGGTTCAGGTTTTTGGGCAACTGCTAATGATTTAAAAATAGAAGATGCACTAGACCCTTCTACTTCAGTACAAGGTTTAAATCAAGGAAATAATATTTTAATTTGGACTTTGACAGACTCTTATTGCCCAGACTACAGTAGTGACACGGTTAACATATATGTCGCACCTACCCCTATTGCAAACCCAGATCAATTTGTAGTTCCGATTGAATCATTTGAATCAGAATTTTCTGTTATTGAAAATGACAATATTTTATTAAACGAATCTCTCAGCATTGAATTTCTAAGTGCGCCCAAATCGGGTCAATTAATTAACAAAGAGGATGGTTCTTTTTATTATGAAAAAGAAGAAGCTGGGGAATACTTATTTGAATACGTTCTTTGTCAAGAAAATGAAGAATGTAGTGCGCTATGTGATACATCATCCGTTCTGCTAATGGTGTTTGTAGACCCAAAGCATCCTGGTGTTTTCGTACCGGAAGGTTTGACACTGAATGGAGATGGAATAAATGATATTTTAATCATTGATGGGATAGAAAAATACCCTAATAATGAATTGACTATTTTTAATCGCTGGGGTGAAATTGTTTTTAATCAGTATGACTATAAGAACGCCTGGGATGGGACTTATAATGGCAATTTGCTTCCTCAAGGTACTTACTACTATCTTTTGGTCACCTCCATAACTGAAAAGAGGAACTTGAAAGGAACCATCACTATTTTTAGATAAAGGTTAAGAATCCCATAAAAAAAGCCACAACCTTTAGGTCGTGGCTTTCTGAACTTATTCAATTAATCAAAATTTAATTCTCTTTATTTTTGCAGGACTACTCTTTTCGTAAGTGTACCTTCTTCATTTGTAAAACGGAAAAGATAAACACCATCTGCAAAACTATTCAATTGCACATTCAAGTTAGCTGAATTGATATTTGAAAACTGTTGCATTAGTTTTCCATCAATAGAATACAAGTCCAATTGTAAATTAGAACCTTCGTATTCTCCTAGGTTTATCAATACCTCTCCTTTAGTAGGATTAGGTTGAATGCTAATTTCTTTATCCATCAATTCTTCAATCCCTACTTCAAATTCAGTTACAAAAGTAAAGGTCTGAGAAAGGGAAGCGCCACATTCATTTTCAGCAGAAATAGTCCAAAAATACTGTGTATTAAAATCTAAGTCTCCTGAAAAATTAAAGCCCGTTCCACTTACCGTTTCTGATAAAACTACATCAGTAAATCCGACATCTGTTGCAATTTCAATAAGGTAATTATCTGCTTCTGGTACATTGCTCCAAGAAAATGAAGGAGAAGTTAGAACGCCCATTTCAGTATCCGAAGGTTGAATCAAGCTGCTCACATTTGGAGAACCATCAACGTTAACAGTTACTTGTTGATTGCCGACGTGAACGCCATCATCAATTGTAAATGTAACGGTATAACTACCTGGTGTTACTGGAGTTGCTTCAAAAACAGAGGCTGTAATTGTTGATCCAGGTACTACTGCACTAGGATCTACAGAAAACGCTACTACTCCTACTCCAGGCATTGGATTGATGGTATAGGTAACTTGCACAGGATTCAAATATCCTTCACCAATTGTCAAATCAAAATCAGCACCATCACCTGTACATACCGTTGCTTCTAGAGCACTACTCATAAAACTCAAATCACCAATTATAGTAAAGCTGAAAACTTCAGAAGCATCAATTGCGCCACAATTATTAGCCGCTTGTACCGTCCAATAATAAGTTTCGCCTAAAGGAAGAGCTTGTGTTGTAAAAGAATTGGTCTCTAAAGTAGTAGTAAATATATTATCCATTAAGGTTGGATCTGAGAACAATTGAAGCGTATATCCATCTGCAAAATCACTTGGCATCCAATTCAATTCTGCTAGTTGTGCAACATCAACAGCAGCATCAACTGGATTCATTAAACTAAAGCTAGATGGCATCGTCGAGACGTTGTATCCCAATGGAAGTACATTCGCATTCATCCCGTCATTGGCTTCTACAGAAATTACATAATCAGCTGGTACTGCACCGCCAGTAATGTTTACAGTAACGGTATCACCTGGCTCTACAGGATTCGCGCTGAATTGTAAGTCACTTCCAGCAGGAACGTTAATCGCATTTAAAGCAATTGAGCTTTCAAAATCAAGTCCCAATACCATTTCAAAACTAACATTTTCAGTATCACAAATTTCTATTGGATTGTTTTCTACTCTCAAAGAATAATCAAGTGGCACTGTCGAACACAAATCTAATCCCCAACCTGTCAGCACACCTCCATCAGCATTTGCATTATCAGTAACAGTAAGTGTCCAGGTTCCTGCAGCACTTCCACCGTTGAAAGCTGACATAGATTCGAAAGGTTGGAACGTACCGGCAATTGCAGGTAAGTCGCCACAAGCGTTTTCAAATAAGTCATATGCATCCATTGCCTGATCATCAAAACTTACTTCAATATTGTCTCCAGAACAACCAAAGCCTGATGCAGGCTCTCCTGGTCTGTCTAGTATAGTAACTGTAATACCATCAGGTGAAGTCAGGGTAACAAACAAATCACCTACATAGGTGTGATCAATAAATAAGTTGGTTACATTAACATCCGAAATTAAACCATCCGTCATTACTTCTAATGTTGAAGTACTGGTTGGTGTGCCTATAGCAGTAATATCAACGGGTACATTATCTGAGGTAGAAGGTCCGCACATAATTTCTGCAGTTCGAAAAGAGAAAATATCCGACCAATCTGAATCACCACATAAATTGGTAGCTCTTACTCTCCAGAAATAATTAGAAAGAATTTCCAATCCTCCAGTATTATAACTGGTATTTTCCAGACCTGAAGCCATGGCAAAAATATCAGTAAACATAGAATCTGAAGCTACTTGAATTTCATAGAATGTTCCTGGTGCTTGTGCAGCCCAGTTAAATGAAGGTGCAGTAGATTGTCCGCCTTCCATATTGCCTGGTGAAGTCAAGGTTGTCGTTTCTGGTGCACCATTAAATAATGACAAAGTCAGAATAGTGGTTGATTCGTTCACTCCATCAGAAGCATCAACGCTTATTGTATACAAGCCGGAAGCGGCATTCGTCAAACCAGACACTGTAAAGACAGATTGATCATTTGGCATTAATGGGTTGACACTAAAATCACCAGTAGCGCCCATTGGCAAGCCGGAAGCGGTCAAAGTGACATCTCCAATAAAGTTATCACTTGCTGTTAATGTAAAGACTGCATCGGTTCCACTTTCAACACAAGATTCTATGAAAGTAATGTCTGTTGATACATTAAAACTACAGTCCTTACCACCAATAGATAGCATACCTGTATTATCTGGATCCAACCAATCTTTTAATCTAGTCGCTGGTGTTCCTCCTCCTTCCCAGGAAGACGAGATCCAACCATAACTATCGTATAAATCATTTCCACATGCAGCTCCTCCTCCATGCAATTGACCAATAACTTGTTTTGCACTATTGTAAATCGGAGATCCTGAAGACCCTCCTTCTGTAGTTCCAATATCCCAATCAGGAATGATTACGTGATTTCCATTGGGATCCGCAGCATCGCCTTGTCCCCAGTTTCCTAAATAGGTCTGACCGAATTCAAAACTGATTCTTTTTTCATCTCCGCTTGGATGGTGAATACCGATGATCGTATCAGCAGGTGGTAAGTTTGGCTCAGCGTTCCAACCAGCCATATAAGGTGTTCCCTCAACTGGAATTTCATCGTCCAATTCTAAAAGCGTAAAATCAGTTGGTCCATAACCCGCTCTTCTAATTGCTCCACTATTGAACGCTCCAAATACTCCATCACCATTTCCACCACTTGCTGCACTTCCTGGTTCCCGACAAGTACTATTTTCAAAGTTCCAATACACAACGACTGTTGCTGCTGCTGTTGCACTGATTCCACAATGCTCTGCAGTCATATAATAAGGAGTACAATCCTGTCGAACATTATTTACTAGAAAGCCTGAGCAGAAGTTCGAACCTACGCTCGAAACTGTTGCTGCTGATCTAATAATATCTCGGTAATGGTCAACAATTGCATAGCCATCTGCTGCTCCACAAATTACATCTAGGTTACAAGAACCTGAAGCGATTTGCATAAAGCCTAAAAAGTCATGATTAATATAATCTAAACGGAGAGCAAGGTTGGATTTTTCTTCGACAGGTAACTGAACCTCTACAACCATCATATCTCCTTCTAAGATTGGAGTCCATAATTGCTCATGGGTTTCATTATCTGCTTTACTAAATGGTCCAATTATTCTGCTGTAATCCGGTGAGTACAAAACAAGTGTACCTCCTTCTGGCATATAAAATTTTCCAAATCCAAGGTTCAAGGATTCGGCACCTTCTGATCTTATTAGCAATCTCCATACTGCATTTCCATTGCTTGCTATTTCCCAAGTTCCTTTATTATCAGGAGTATAGTCGACTTCAATTGGTTTTGCAAACTTCGGAGCAATACCCGGTCCTCGTCTATTCAGTTCTTCTTGAAGCAATGCTTTATTGCTAAGTATTGGCATAGTTGCCATATCAATTTGCTCCAATGGGCTTAAGCCTTTTGCAAGCCTTGCATCATTTTGCGAAAGCGCTGGAAAACACAATGCAATAAAAAACAATAGAGTGAAAATCCTCATTTCTCAAATTTTAGGTTTTATTAATACTTAAAACTAATTCTAATATATTCTGAAAACAATCTAATTCAGCTCAAAATAAGTAAGATTTCGACAATAGATAGAAAATAAGATGCTAAGCCTATTGAATGAGCTCCAATAGGCTGAATAGTTGTAAACTGTACGACAAAACACAAGCTAAAAATAGAACGGTGCAGGTATGTGATCTAAAAGAATACCGCGTTGCTAAACAAAAATTTACCCTGCTCCCAAAAGCCTCGATAAAGAGGGTTATCTATTAAATAGACCACAGAGCCTCTTCCTTTACTTTGTACGGCGAAAACAGTGTTGTTTTTCATTTTCCTTTTCACCTTGTGGCCAACAAAGCCAAGTACAAGTGGATTTTCACCGATGTATCCAACATTCCAGATATCTTTTAAAAAGTCGTATTTCCTTGTACTTGTTTTCAACGTAAAGTAATATTCTGGCATTCCGAAAGCCAAAGGATGTGAGTTGTCCATTCTTAACTTAAAAATTGCGCCAGGCATCGCTCCAGCAATTGATCTTCTTTGTCGATGATGATAAGTGTCCAATCGATTATTCAAACTTTCTTTTTCTGCTTCTGCTTTTTCTTTTGCTTTATCGGAATCTTTTGCAAATCGTTTTAATTTAAAACCAGGTTGATCTTCTAGTTTAGAAACAGCTCCACCGATTGCAATTACCTTACCTCCTTGGCTTGCCCATTCACTAATTTTTTCGATTGTACTTTTTTTCAAACTATAATATCCTTCCGGTAAAATTAGCGTATTGTATTCACCCAATTTTCGCCTGTCGAGGTCTGATGGACTCCAAACAGAAAGAGGAAATTTCAGGTCTGTTTCAAAGTAATGCCATAGTTGTCCAAAAGAGTATGAACTTACTCTATCCCCTGCCAAACATATTACGTTTGGTTTATCAATCAATCTCATTTTATCCGATCCAAAATTTGGTCCTGTCAATGTAAAGCCTGAGTTTACAGGAAATACCGTTTGCTCTAATTGGGTAGTAATTTTTTCAACAATACTTTGCAATTGTTTTTCTTGTTTTCTATTGTCTGCTCTACTGATTATTAAAGTCCCTGGTTTGTAACTTTTCCCTTCTATTTCAAAAGCTTCTGTTGCATATCTGACTTTGACATTTTTCTTTTGCAACTCACTCAAACATTTCGCACTGTTTAATGCATCCCATTCTATTAAGTAAGCATAAGCGTTTTGCTTTGCTTTTACATTAGATGAAAATTTACCAAAATCATATCCCTCTGTTACCGCAATTTTTTCGGTGCTAGCAAATGATTCCAAGCCCATCGCGTGAGGCAAAGCCCAAGCAGTAATGTCATAAGTAAGCGAATCGATTAGAAAATGGTCGGGCTCGAACAAGACCTGTGTCAATACGGATAATGGTTGATAGGCACTTATTATTAAATCGCGATCATTCAATTTGATGTTTTTTGATCTTGCTGTTGAATAATCATAAGCATCTATTGATGTTCCAGACTTTACGGTACCATATTCTATTCTGTGTTTGTCTAAAAATTGAGCGAGTCGTTTTAGTTTGGATTGAGGATTGTCACTTTTAATAATAAAGGTTTTGTATTTACCTAAAGGTTTTGCTTTTGAATCAGAAAAATACTTTTCAAAATTATCCGTAAGCTCTTTGGCATTTTTTGCGCTCGCTTCAATAGTAGAAAGACCGGTGGTTAGGTGATGTGCAATTCTATCATGCAAGGTGAGTGTGTCTTCGTTGTTCATTATGATCGCCCTTCCTCCCCGTGATCCTCCTCCTTGTTCATAGGTCATTCCTACCGATCCATTGAAGATGGGATAGGTATCACCATAACTTGGATAGAACAAATCAAAAACCTCTTTTGTAAAATAAAACCATCCTTCTTTGTCAAAATATTTAGCGTGATTTTTTCCCACTTTCATTTGAAATTCGGATTGCCAA
>CALIAG010000164.1 GCA_938041325.1 uncultured Saprospiraceae bacterium
CGATTTTTTAGCGGATACAATTTATGTACCCATTGATACTTTGTCGCCTATTGCTTCTACACAAAATGATACTTTTTTCAATTGTGCCACTCAAATAGATCTACAGGCATTTCCAGATAACTTATATTACTATTGGGAAGGCCCCAACAACTTTGTATCAATCTTACAAAACCCAGCTATCGGTGCTTCAGGTTCCTATGAATTGGTCGTGACGAGTTCTAATGGTTGTAAAGACACCGTATTATCTCAGATTATAGCGCAACCCTGTGCATTAGCAGATACGGTAAGTACGTTAGAAAGCCAACCTATTGCAATAAATGAATTGAATAATGATACGGATTTGGATGCTGACCTCAATCCTGGCTCTATCAAAATATTAACAGAGCCTAACAATGGAATAGCCAATCCAAATTTATCAAACGGAATTATTGTATACAACCCTGATACGTTATTTAGTGGATTGGATTCGTTGGAATATTGTGTTTGTGATTTCACCCAACTATGTGATACCGCTTGGGTCCTAATTAATGTTAGCCCTATTTGTAAGATTGATAATCCAGGTATAACAACCATCTGCGATGACAATGGTACTGGTTCCAATTCCGATGACATTTTTACTTTTGTCGTCAATCCAACAGGGACAGAATTAGGAAACAGCTATTCCTTATCTGGAGATATTTCCGTAAGCAATTTGCCATACGGTAACCCTCAAGGACCATTCGGACCTTATTCTATAAGTGGATCAAATTTGGTTATTTCAATAACAGATGACAATGATGCGAATTGTCAATTAAGTAACATGGATCTTTTACCTCCTGCATCTTGTTCTGTTTGTGATGTGAATATAGATAGTTTGAATTCGGAAAATATCACGGTGTGTGGGCTTAATAACGGTTCCATTATAATTTTTGCGAATAGCACTTATCCTTTACAATACAGTATAGATGGTGGTTTTACTTGGAATGCAAATAATGTTTTTACGAATTTATCTTCGGGCAGTTATTCTGTAGTAGTAAGTAATCAAGATGGATCTTGTCAGACCTCTTTTCCAACCAATGTTACAATTGCAGATATTTCTCAGGTACCATCAATCGATGCTATTATTGTAGATACATTATCTTGCCCAATAAATACAAATGATGGCAGTATTACGTTTATAAGCAATGGATTTGGATCAGCTTTAGAATATAGTATTGATGATGGAATGAACTGGCAATCGGACAGCATATATTCAAATCTCTCTTCTGGTATTTATAACCTAAGAATAAGAAGTTTACCAGGATTTTGTGAAACACAATATTTTGAAACAATAGTACTTTCAGAACCTTCCTGCCCCGAAGACTGCTCGGATGGAATTGACAATGATGGCGATGGTTTTATTGATTGTAATGATACAGACTGCTCCCCACAAATTTTAAATGTCAATTATATTCCTACAAGTTGCCCTGATGGGACCGCAAACGGATCTATAATAATTACTTCTACGGGCTTGAACTTAAGTTATAGTATAAACAATGGAATTGACTGGCAACCCTCTAATGAGTTCAACAATTTAGCGGATGGAGATTATACCATATTGATACGTAATGATCTTGGAAATTGCATCACTCCATACATAAGCAATCCCGTAACTATGATCCCACCCGTGTGTACGGAAGATTGTACAGATGGCATAGATAACGATGGTGATGGTTTGGTGGATTGTTTGGATGATTCTTGTGTACCTTTGATAATTTTAATTGATACAATTAACCCTATTTGTCCGACTGGTTCTTTGACTGGTTTTATGGCCGTTCAGGTTTTAGGAGGCACAGGCTTGACTTTGTATAGTATAGATAATGGAGTAACGTTTACCAGCAATAGTGTTTTTGCAAATTTGACATCAGGGAGTTATGATGTAGTAGTGCAAAACCCTGAGGGAACCTGTTCGTTAATTTATCCAAACAACCCTGTTGTTTTAAGTGATTCAAGCTGTCCTGAAGACTGTGTTGATGGAATCGATAATGATGCAAATGGTGAAATTGATTGTGATGATTTAATTTGTATTCCAGTAATAGATAGTCTTACCTTCCAACAGCCGCAATGTCCTTTTGGATCTGCAACTGGAAATATTTCGATTTATATTACATCAGGACCAAATCCATTTGAATACAGTATTGACAATGGCATGAATTTTCAATCTTCCGATCAATTTTTAAATCTTTTGCCTGGGTCGTATTCAATTTTTGTTAGAGATGTTTTAACTGGCTGCACGGCAGAATATATTGGGAATCCTGTAGTACTCGATCCTGCAATCTGTATAGAAGAATGTGCAGATGGGATAGATAATGACGGCAATGGTTTTATTGATTGCTTTGATATGATATGCCAACCTTCATTTGTAGATGTCAACGTCACTCAACCTTTCTGTCCATCAAATACAAACAATGGCATAATTGATATTGATGCATCAGCGAATGGGACTTTAGAGTACAGTATAGATGGAGGCAATACTTGGGTACTCAATGATCAGTTTACGGGTTTACCATCAGGAACATATTTGGTTTCTTTAAGGATTGGTGGGACAACTTGTGAAGTAGACTACCCGATGAACCCTGTTATTTTGAATCCACCAAATTGTACAGAAATATGCAATGACGGAATAGATAATAACGGTAATGGTTTGATTGATTGTGAAGAAGTGTCGTGTGAATTAAATATTCAAACGATCTTAACCACTCCTATTAGTTGTCCGGCCAATTCACAAAATGGAATTATAGAAGTCGTCTCTAATTCACCAGATATAGAATACAGCATTGATAGCGGAATGACTTATCAAATGTCACCAATTTTCCAAAATTTAGAAGCGGAAATTTTGTATTATGTTTTCATTAGAACGTCAAGCATATGTGCTACAGCATATTTTGGAAATCCAATTTCTTTTTCAGAACCAGTTTGTCCTGAAGTTTGTAATGATAATATAGATAATGATGGCGATGGATTTACTGATTGTGATGACCAAGATTGTTCTCCCTCAATCAAACAAGTGATTGCCACGCCTACGGTCTGTCCGACCAATTCGAATAACGGTGAAATAATCATCAGCGTATTAGATACGATAGGCCAATTTGAATATTCCATTGATTCGGGATTGGTTTTTCAATATGATTCAACATTTCAAAATTTACCTGCCGGAGTTTATAATATTGTAGTAAGAAGATTAATTGGCGGTTGCGTTGTATCCTATCCTTCAATAGTTTTTTCGAATCCTGTTTGTCCAGAAAATTGTCTGGATGGAATAGATAATGATGGAAATGGATTAACCGATTGTGAAGATCCTGCTTGTGCACCCGTAATTGATTCCATTAGCACCAGTATTCCTACCTGTGTTCCTTTTATTGAAGGAGGATCCATATTTGTATATGCAAATGGATTCAATTTGGAATACTCTATTGACAATGGAATAAATTGGCAAAATGATCCTTCTTTTATTAACCTTAATGGTGCTGATTATCATGTGATAGTGCGAGATACTATTACAAACTGTAGTACGGTTTCACCTGGAATACCTTTATTATGGGCTGTATTTGAATGTGTAGAAGATTGTACAGATGGGATAGATAACGATGGTGATGGCTTGATAGATTGTATAGATTCAGATTGTTTACCACCTTTAGCAGAATTCGAAATTATAAGACCAGAGTGTGCTGCGCCATTAGGATCGATATCGATAATGATGAATGATACGCTTGGCGAGTTTGATTATTCTGTAGATGGAGGAATGAATTTTCAAAGTGATTAGATTTTCAATAATTTTGATACCGGAATATATTTGATAGTAGTAAGAAGAATAGTTTCAGGATGTGAGACGGATTATCCATCCTTGAATTTTAGTGCATATGACTGTGTAGAAGATTGTACAGATGGGATAGATAACGACGGCGATGGCTTGATAGACTGTGCAGATTCAGATTGCTTTCCACCTTTAGCAGAATTCGAAATTATAAGACCAGAGTGTGCTGCGCCATTAGGATCGATATCGATACTGATGAATGATACGCTTGGCGAGTTTGATTATTCTGTAGATGGAGGAATGAATTTTCAGAATGATTTCATTTTCAATAATTTAGATACCGGAATATATTTGATTGTAGTGAGAAGAATAGTTTCAGGTTGTGAAACGAATTATCCGTCCTTGAATTTTGGTGCATATGTATGTCCAGAAGATTGTACAGATGGGATAGATAACGACGGCGATGGCTTGATAGACTGTGCAGATTTGGATTGCTTACCACCTTTATCAGAAACCGAAATTGTGATACCAGAATGTACAAATCCGTTAGGCTCGATTTCAATAATGATGAATGATACCCTTGGTGAATTTGACTATTCAATTGATGGAGGAATGAGTTTTCAGAGTGATTCGATTTTCAATAATTTAGATACTGGAATATATTTGATAGTAGTGAGAAGAATAGTTTCAGGTTGTCAACGAAGTTATCCGCTTGTAAGATTTGAAGCACCGGATTGCCCGGAAGATTGCAATGACGGAATTGATAATGATGGTGATGGTTTGATCGATTGTGATGACCCTGATTGTCCTTATGCATTTGACAGTCTTGAAATAGCATATAATGTAAATTGCTTTTCAGATAGTACGTTTATTCGGTTATTGAACCTACAAGATCATATTCAAATAAGTTTGGACAGTATGTTAAGCTGGACAAGTGATAGTCTAATTGCGATTGCAGAAGGAACTTATAATTTATATTTACAAGACACTATTACTGGTTGCACAGGTGACTATTTTAATAACCCAATTATTATTTCCAATCCAGAAATCGTTGTTGTTGAAAATGTTTCTATCCTTTTATCGGATACCTGTTCTGTTTTTGATGCAATAATTGAAATTCAAACAAACACAATAGCTAACTATTCCCTAAATGGAGGAACGGTATTTACAGATACGATTGTTAGTCCTGTTGGACTAGGGTTATATTGGCTCGAAGCATGGTCTTCTGATTTTCCAGAATGCATTGATAGCTTTTACTTTGAAGTAATTCCTACTAACTTTTGTATTGATACTTTAGTGATAGATATCCCTGGAAATGAACCGTTCGATACCTGCTTGTCGGAATGGTTTGAATTGCCTTTTGAAATTGCTGATTTTGAATTTTGTGAAGACTCTTTGCCTTCCGGAATTGAACTCAATGAATTTGATTGTCTTGAAATAGATCCTTTTCTTTTTACGGGTTCTGTAGATACGGTTTGTGTAGTGGCATGTGAAGACAGCTTAGGATTGTGTGATACTCTAATAGTGGTGATTAACCAACCAGAAGTTCTAACCTCACCAATTGCCATTAATGATTTTGATACCATTGCTCAAGGTGGATCCACGACCATTTTATTAATTGAAAATGATACACTCAACACTACTCTTGAAGATGTTGAGCTATTGACTAATCCAATTCATGGAACAGTAACATTAGATGAAAATGGAATTGTCATTTACAACGGCCCAGATGAGGATTGCGGTGTGGTAGATCAGTTTACTTACATCATCTTCAATGGAGTCGCTTCTGATACAGCAACCGTATTCATTACTGTTCTTTGTCCTGAAATTTTTATTTACTCTGGATTTTCTCCAAATGGCGATGGGACCAATGACTTCTTTGTTATAAAAGATGTAGAATGGTACCCCAACAGCGAATTAACGATTCTTAATCGTTGGGGCAATCAAGTAGCCTATTTTACAAATTATAAAAACGAATGGGACGGAAAGTGGCAAGGCAAAGACCTTCCAGATGGAGTGTATTTTTATTTTTTCGATGATGGACATGGAAATGTTTTCAACGGTCATGTTGTCATCCATCGTTAACTTGTTCAATTCTAAAACTCCAACTAAAAGGTCAAATTCCATTAATTTCTAATTACAGATTAAGCCGCCCAGCCTTCTCGATCCAAACTCCGATACTGAATTGCTTCAGCTAAATGTTCCAATTGAATGTTTTCTGAACCTTCTAGATCAGCTCCCGTCCGAGCTACTTTTAATATTCGATCATAAGCACGAGCAGAAAGTTGCAATTTTTCCATAGCTGTTTTAATGATTGTTTGCCCAGCTTTATCTAATTCACAAACCTTTCTAACCATTCGACTAGGCATGTGGGCATTACAAAAAATATCTTTTTGATTCTTGAACCTTTCATTTTGAATAGCTCTGGCCCGAATGACCCTTTTGGTAATATCTATACTTTTTTCTGCTAACTTTTCTGAACTTGATAGCCTTTCAAAAGAAACTGGGGTAACCTCAACATGTAAGTCAATCCTATCCAACAACGGACCTGAAATTTTACTTAAATAACGTTGCACAACTCCCGGTGCACAAACACATTCTTTGTCGGGGTGATTGTGATAACCACAAGGGCAAGGATTCATGGATGCGATCAACATAAAACTAGAAGGGAAGTCAACAGCAACACGGGCCCTCGAAATAGTAACTTTTCGTTCTTCCATAGGCTGACGCAAAACTTCTAGAACAGTTCTTTTAAATTCAGGCAATTCATCCAAAAACAAAACACCATTATGAGCCAATGAAATTTCTCCAGGTTGTGGGTTCGATCCTCCACCTACTAATGCGACATCGCTTATGGTATGATGTGGCGAACGAAATGGACGTGTAGTAATCAAAGCGGAATCTTTGGGTAAAATTCCAGAGACAGAATGAATTTTCGTAGTAGATAGTGCTTCAAATAAAGTGAGGGGAGGAAGTATTGTTGGAAGCCTTCTTGCCAACATCGTTTTTCCCGCACCCGGAGGTCCGATTAAAATAACGTTGTGGCCACCTGCTGCAGATAGTTCTAAAGCCCGTTTAATATTTTCTTGCCCTTTTACATCAGAAAAATCGACAGGATAATCATTTTGAACATTGAAAAATAGTTCTCTGGTATTGACGACAGTTTCTTCCAATTCACTTTTGTCATTAAAAAAATCAACAGCTTCCGTTAGAGATTCAATTCCAAATACTTCTATGCCATCAACGATAGCAGCTTCCCTTGCGTTTTCTTTTGGAAGAATCAATCCTTTATACTTTTCTTTCCGCGCTTGAATAGCGATTGGCAAGGCTCCTTTGATTGGCCTTAATCCACCATCGAGAGAAAGTTCTCCCATTATCATGTAGTCAGAAAGTTTGTCAGGAGAGAGTTGTTGAGTACTCGCCATAATTCCCAATGCTATTGGCAAGTCATAAGAAGAACCTTCCTTGCGGATATCCGCAGGGGCAAGATTAATGACCAATTTGAGTCCTGGAACTTTATAACCGATGTTTTTGATGGCGGCGCTGATTCGTTCAAATCCTTCTCGTACGGCGTTGTCCGGTAGGCCGACAAGGTGATAGAATTTTCCTCCAGGTTTTACAAAACCTCCTGCATTGACTTCGACAATAATGGTTTGAGCGTCGACCCCTTGTACTGCGCTTGCATATGTTTTTGCTAACATTTTTTTGATTTTTTTGTTAAATGTTTGAGACCTTTAGAAAAAAGCCTTCATATACATAGACGCAGCGATGAGAGAAATTCCATAAATTTTTCGAAATATTTTTTTTCCACCGAATAAAATCGGAATTTTCGGAGAACTTTGATTTTGATTTCTATCTCCATATAACCAAGCGAAAAACGAAACCATGTCGATTCCAAAAGTTATTTTGTTGTATTTCCTTACTGCAGTTGTTTTTTTTGCCATAGATTTTACTTGGCTGGGATATATTGCTAAGGATTTTTATCAAGAGTATCTGGGCCACATGTTGGGTGAAGTGAATAAAAAGGCAGCTGCGCTTTTTTATACCATCTACATTGGTGGAATTATGATTTTTGCGATAATGCCTGCTATTGAGAAAAAATCTCTGTCCTATGCAATGGTATTCGGTTCCTTATTTGGGTTTTATACTTATGCGACATATGACCTCACCAATTTGGCAACATTAATCGATTGGCCATTAAGAATAGTAGTAGTAGATGTTATTTGGGGCACATTTTTATGCGGAACTGTTTCTGTTTTTGGTTACTATGTCGGAAAGAGGATTGTAAAGTAAGAAGTGGGTACTGGAACTAAATCAAAATCACTGCTGTTCTATTTTTTATTATGATAAAAAACATCTCAGGTTTTTCAACAGCTTTATTTTCTACTTGGTACTTCATTGAAGATCTCGGCATTCTATTCGATTGTGGTGATGGAGTAACGGCTCACCTTTTGGCGAAAGCCAGAAAAGTGAAATATGTATTTATTTCTCATCCTGACAGAGACCACATTACTGGACTTTCTCAGCTTTTGCAATTGAATGCAAGAGATGGGTTTCCTAAAATATATTATCCTAAAGACAGTGGTTCCTTTCCAGCAATGAAAGATTTTTTTTCAAAATTTGATCCGCATGTTCAGGCTTGCGAATGGATACCAATGGATGATGGCCAAGAAGTTGAATTGAAAAAAGGACTTGTTGTGCAAGCTTTCCGGAATGAACATGTCGCGAGTGAAGAAGGGGTTATTAAAAGCTTGAGTTATAAAGTTTTTTCAATAAAGAAAAAATTGAAAACCGAATTTTTAAAACTGGAAGGAAAAGAAATTAAACAGCTTAAAGAAACAGAATCAGAAGAATTTATATTCAATGAAATTCGAGAAAACGTCATCACCTTTTCAGGAGATACGCCAATAGAGAATGATGGGAGATGGGACGGTTCAAAAATATTAATTCATGAAGCTACGTTTTTGGATAAGACTATTTTAAGTTCTGATTCCATAAAGAAGAAAAACCAACACAGTACATTGGAAGAAGTGATTAAAATGGCTTCCGAATCCAATATTGAGCAGCTGATTTTGGGGCATTTTTCTATCCGATATTCTCCCGAAGAATTGGCAGAAAATTTAGCGAAGCTAAAAGAAAAATATCAACTTACAATTCCTGTTTACACCGTATTTCCCGGCGAGTTTAAGGAAACTATTTTATTGAAAAATTAATCGTTTTCTTTCGTCATGCTAGTGTGTACAATATCAATGAATCGGTCAGGCTTCATGAAACCTTGGCCCCATTCTGCATCGTAGTCTTTAGTGATATTGGCATTTTTAATTTCATCGAGATCCATTCCTGATT
>CALIAG010000165.1 GCA_938041325.1 uncultured Saprospiraceae bacterium
CTAAAACCAGCATGGTGTTTTTTTAATAGCGATTCGATAGATTCTTTTTTCAAAAAATCACTTTCGAACCAAGAAAATATCTTGGACAATTTAGTCGCAGAATCTGTGATTTGATTCTTATCGGTATTGTTGATGAAATACTGAGTTTGTTCTTCTAATTGTCGCTCCAATTGTTCGGCTTCAAAAGCTTCGTTTTTTAATTGTGGACAGGAAAAGGAAGCGCAATTAATTGCAAAATGAATTCTGGGTTCTGCAAATTCCTTGCGCAATATTTCGTGCTCAATGGTATTCAAATCAAAGTCTACATTTCCAATTTTGAAAAACTTAATGTCCCAAGGTGAATTAATCATCGGAAGCCCATTACTGATTTCTTTTATGCTTTTCAAAGGATAATGGTCAATAATTAATTTCACGGTAAATGCATTATAAGCATTGATCCAATACGCCAATTGCTCGGCTTCATTCCAGTTGCTGCCAGGAGGCGTATTGCTGAGCGCATTTAAATACTCTTCTAACTCTTCTTTGTCAGAAATGAAGTTTTTATAATTTACCTTGCCAGTATTCGATACATTCTTTTTTAATAGAATAGTCCAAGTCGCATGATTCATTGGCACAGTTTCATTGTTCTTAAAATTACTCACATCTACAGATTCCCCTTTTATCTTTTTTACCCAACTCAAAAGACGAAGGCCAATATCATTGATATTGCTATTGCTAAATTTCATGTAGACCAATAGCAGACTGACTAAAAGGAAAATTCCAATCAACAACATTTTTAGTATTTTCATATTTTAAATTGCAAAATCTAACTTGCTTTTGAAGAGACCTTTTTGAACTTGCCAGCACAAGAAGGGCAGGCCAACTGATCACCATCTTTTTTTAATCTTATTCCAGTAAGGTTTGTTTCAACGAATTGCTGAACAAAAGCTTTCCTTTTCGTCTTATCATTGTTGATATTGGATTTGGTCTGATCTTCTACGTATTCAACAAATTGATCATCATATTCTTGTTTTCCCCAGCAATTAGGGCAAGCACCGGCTTCTATTAATTCTTCTTCTTTTAAGGCCTTTTCTTTTCCAAATAACTTTTCAAATAATCCCATGATTTTATGTTTTAATGGTGAAATGCAATGATGAAATCTTTTAGAGGAATTTGATTACTTACTAAATCCTCTTTGTTCCAATAAAATTAAACCTTAAAGAACACAAAGTACTCATCAATTTTTCCTTTCCATTTGTGAATTTTTCCCTTTTTGAAAAAACCATAGCCTTTTATGGATCAAAAGACTTAATCCGGACTTGTTGAACGTCCTTTTTGCATTAAATAAAATTTTATATGATGGAGCTTCTTGTCACAAGAAAGGAGGAAGGGTAGAAATTCATTCAAAAGAACCCTATACTTTTACTTCATAATTAATGACAACATTACCAATGATATACAAATTCAGCTTGCTCGCAATAATGCTAAGCATCTCGACAACTTCTTTCAGTCAAGCCATCTCACTATCAATTCTAACCTCGGCGGGAGATTTTTCGACCAACCAAGAAGGTCTTTCATTAGATTGGACCTTAGGAGAAGTTTTTAGCGAAACAGTCCAACATACCTATGATTGTACGGGAGGTTTTCAACAAGGAATAAAAACAGTAGACCAAATCCCAACGGTTGATGTGGTTCAAAACGAAAAAAAATCTGTCCCAAATTACCCAGATTTTAATCGTGAAGAAATCAATGTATTGGTTTATCCCAATCCATCTTCAGATCTATTGAAATTAAAATTCCCCGAACCAATTTCAGAAAATTTGTTGGTTAACATTTTTGATGAAAATGGAAAAGAAGTCCTTGTTCGAAAATTCTCCCCTTCTTCGAACTCCACTTTTTTTAGTCTTCAAATAGACCAGCTTAGACCTGGAGTTTATTTCCTCCAATTGGCACATTCTACAAAGAGTTTGCTCACGCAAAGTTTCGTTAAAATCTAGTTCATCACACACATCATACTTTTCGAGCTGTTAATTTTTTTAGATTCCTATTTTTAATATCCCTTTTTTAAACGACAAATAATGTTTTTCAAATTTAACCAGTTTCAGATTATCGCAACGGTAATCTTATTATGTTTTTGTAATGCTATCAGTGCACAAAATACTTTTAAATACCAAGCTGTAGTCAGAGATAGTTCTGGTGCTGTGATGAGTAATCAACTAATCGGTATTCAAGTTAGTATCATTCAGATTGAAGAAACGCTACCCGCAATCTATGAAGAGACTCACCAAGTTCAAAGCAATGATTATGGTGTGATTAACTTGAATGTTGGAGGAGGGATTCCACTATTAGGAGAATTTTCTACCATTGATTGGAGTCAAAAAAGTTTTTCTAAAATTGAAATTGATATTTCAGGAGGAGGGAATTACAGCCTTTCCAGTTTGTCAGAAATTATGTCCGTTCCTCGTGCACTGTACGCTGAAAGGGCTGGTTCTATTGAAGGAAAAAAAATGGGATTGTATGTAACTGATTTTGGTGCAACAGGAGATGGTTCGACAGATGACACGCAAGCTTTTAAAACAGCATTGGACAGTGCTGTCATAATTGGAGCCAAAGTTTTTGTACCGAATGGGATTTATAGAATTACAGAAACTTTAGTGATCAAGGATGGTGTTTCTTTAATAGGAGAGGGCACAGGAAGTGACCCGCTTCAAACTCCCTATAATGGCTCTTTGTTGTGGTATGAAGGCAACGATTGGGCGATTTCAGTAGAAGGGCATAGCTCTCGTTTGAAAGATTTAGTGCTTAGAGATAAAAGTGATGGTGAAGCAAGTGGCGGTGTACTTTTAAAGGCTGATGGAAGATTATTGGAAAGTGTTTATTTCTTTGAAATTTTGATAAGTGGATTTACAGAAGGAACCGCAATGAAATTACAAGCGATCAATCAAGGAGGAATAGCCTATGCCTCTTTTAATAATGTGCGTGTTCGGCATGGGAAGATAGGTATTCATATTGATCATGATAATGGGAGCTTTGTCAATTCAAATACCTTTAATCATTGCCAAATATCAGGTGGTGGATTTGATTATGGAATGCTAATCGATGGAGGGAATAATAACGTTATGAATGGAGTAGTCATAGAACCACCTTCTACTAATTTCTGCCATTTGTTCGTTAAAAAAGGAGAAGTATTTGGCTCTGAAATGCGCATCGAAGGCGTTAATCAAGAAGAATATACCCCTTTGATACTGTTTGCTAAAAAAACGAAAAACTCTACAGTAACTGGAGTATATGCTGGAGGACTAACGCTGGATAAAGGAAATAATTTGATAAACATGAGGAGTGGTAAAGCCATACATTATAAGAATTCAAGTTTTAATAAATTCAAAAATGCAGCATTTTTTACACCGGATAATATCAATGTTTCAAAATGGGATATTACGGGAAGTGGAGTATCCATAGAAGTGTTAGAACCTGAATTGTCTGAGTCAAATAATGTGTTGAAAATAACGGTTCCTGCAGGAGTGATTGCCCAGATAGAACCTGAAGCATTAGCTAGACCTGCAATTAAAGATTTGCCGATGTATGATCAGGTCAACTTTGGTTTTTACATGAAAACAGATGAATTGGGAGTTGCTTATGTATCCACCAATGCTCCACAAGGTTGGACCAAGTCGACCTCTCACAGCGGAAGTGGAGAGTGGGAATTTGTTGGAATGAATGCAGAAGTTAGAAGATCCTCACCTGCAATATTTACAGCACAAATTAACAACACTACAGGAGGTGATATAGTTGTTTACTTAAGTACGCCTACTTTGAATTTTGGAAATCAATTGCCTACTTTAGACGAGGCTCCACTTTTTGCTTCCGGCGGAGAATTGACGGGAATGTTGACGCACGCTTTTGCAACGGTCAGTACGCCTAGTAACGGTTTTATATCATTGCCTAGATCTGCCAATTACTTCGAAATAACTGACACTGAAACAATAACCCGTATCAATCATCAAACGGCTGATCGTGTTCCAAAAGGTACAATATTTACCTTGTTGTTTAATAATGAAAACGTAAACGTTGTCAAAAGCGGATATTTGATTTTGAAATCTAGTTTTACTTCCGTAGAAAATGGATCTCTAACAATTATATCCAACGGTAATGGCACTTGGCGTGAAGTCAATCGGAACAACTAAATGACCATAACCTATTTTCTTTTTATTAGCCCCGTTTGATTTCTTATGAAAGGTGTTCTATTATAATATTAATATCCTTTTTTTTAATAGGTACTTTCGATTGGTACTATTGTAAAAAAAAAACTGAGTACCATGGTAACATGATACTCAGTTTTTTTGTAATTGTACTTTTCTAGAATCCAGTAAGATTTTGCCAGGACTGGATCATTCTAAATTCATTTTAACATGTACTACCATCTTCGTTTAATAAAACAAATTCATCATCCATTTCTATTAAATAGTAGTTATTTCCGTCAGTATCATTAATAAGGAAAACATCCTCCTCTTCCATGTTTTGAATGACATCAGGCAGATCAGTTCCTAATGAATAGGTACCGATAAACTCCCAATCACTTGTGAAGACAACCACACTTTCTGTTTCATCATCGCCTTCTCCATATTCGACAACTAGAACATTACTTGCATTCAAAAAGCAATTTTCTTGATTAACAGTAAACATCTCTTCTACTTCAAATTCACCAAATTCAGTAATTATTGTATTGATTACATCTTCAGTTAATTCGAATTCTTCATCTTCATCTTCATCTTCATCTTCATCTTCATCTTCATCTTCATCTTCGTCTTCGTCTTCATCTTCGTCTTCGTCTTCGTCTTCGTCTTCATCTTCATCTTCTCCATTAAATCCAACAACCTTGATTACAGGTTTCAACATCCATTGCCCATTACCCGTTTGGTGTAAAGATTTTTCGGCATCGAAGTCCAATGTAATTTCAAGATTTTCAAGATCGGCAATACTTTTTTCTACTTTAATTTTCAATCCTGATTGTGATCCTGATGGGATTTTTAAGCTTACGGTATCGCCATCAAGGATACCAAAATTATTTTCTCCTAGAATCAATCGAATTTCTTCTAAAAATTCAACATCGATGTCATCGTTGACGATTTGTGTAGTTGCTCCGTTTTGATAATCGAGAAGATTGTAAATTCCCGCTTCTGTTTCAACATCAAAACTGCTTCCGTCTGCCTTTATGGTAATTTGTTGGAGATCAATATTCACCTCGTCGAATGGTACTGGATTATCCGTCAACAATATAGACAGAGCTGTAGTGTTCTCTTGCTTATTACAGGCGGATAATAAAAGACAAATAGCTAATAAGGGGAAACCTTTTAAAAAGAATTTTTTGATCATATCATGGTTTTATTAAAAAAAATAATAGAAAAAGGGGAGGTCAAAGAAGGGGATAAGTTAGATTCAAAAAACATACTATATGTTGCACTAACTTAGGATAATACTAAGAACAATAAGCTCAAAGATAATACCAGAGATGCTAAGTTGTTGCTTTTTATTGAATTTGTGACTGGTTATAAGGATACTTTAACCTTTATTTTAGAGTTTGAACAATATAAATCGAAAAGCCAATTAAATTGCTCTACCCTTCAGTCTTTATTTAATCGAATTATTAAGCTGGATTATTTTGTTTTAAGAGTAAAATAATAATAAAGTAACTCATATAAGTTAATAAGCCATGAGTTGAAAATTAAATTTTATTTGCTCTTCAAAACTTGTTTGAATGTGTTGGTAAATAAGAATGATTCGTGTTTGCGTACCATTAGTTTTCGGAAATTAAAGAACTTAGTGATATATTTAGGATTGAAGCAAGACTGCTTTAAAACAAGATTTAATGGAACTAAGTTACCCTGAAATTATTGTAGCCCTAGTTGTCTTTTTATTTCTCTTTTTTGCGCTTTTTTTATTTAGCTACAAGAAAGGAAATAAGCTGAGCAAAAATTTATTGGGTATTTTCTTTTTTACATTGGGCTTGGCAGTCGCTGATGTTTATCTTTTCTTTAAAGATTTTTATAAAGCGTATCCGCATTTTGCTTTTTGGTTGAACAATCTCCCCTTATTATATGGACCCATTTTATGGTTGTTGACGAAATCGGTTACCATTCCTTCCTATAAAATTACCAAAAAAGAGATCATCCATTTTGTCCCTTATTTATTGACCTTTCTCTTGGTTGTTTTTACCTACCACATCAAAAGCTTAGAATATAAAAAAGTGTTTATGGAGCATGCAAATGACAATAGTCAGTTGCTCAATATTGTCATAAACATTACCGTATTGGGATTGGTGATTTTCTATATCGGAAAAAGTTTTTTTAAGATAAAAAGTTACCGAAACGAAATAAAAGAACAAGTTTCTAACGTGGATAAAATAAACCTTGGCTGGTTGGAACATACCTTGCTTGGTTTTGCCGTCATTATTTTTGGTTCAATTATAATCGTCGTGATTTCTACAGTGGTCGGAGAAAGCTATCTGATAAAGATTATTTTATTCCTACTGCTTTTTATTATGTTGTTTTTTATCATGAGTACCATTGTCAAAGGATTGAACACGGATGTCCTTTTTGATGAAAAAATTGAAACTAGTCCAATCGAAAGCAATGTTAAAAATGAAAGTCATGTAGATGAAAATAAGTTGAATTTATTGAAAACATACATGCAAGAATCACAAGCTTTTCTAAACCCTTCTCTAAGCCTGAAAGATTTGGCTACAGCTTTGGATCTTTCCCCAAGAAATTTATCTGGCCTGATTAACAAAGGAACCAACCAATCCTTTTTTGATTTTATAAACAACCACAGAATTCGTTTTGCTCAAGAAAAAATGAAGCACTCTAAAGATGATAAACTGACCATTTTAGAGGTAATGTACGCTTCCGGATTCAACTCCAAATCTTCCTTCAATACCGCATTTAAAAAACACTCCGGCCTTACACCCACTGCCTGGAAAAAGCAATATTGCCAGTAATTCCATTCTTTTTTATTCCAAAAAAGTAGTTCATCTCATTTTTCACGCATTTTCAAGGAATTCGTAAAGCATTGATTGCCAATGTTTTTTGAGTACGACTTTATGCATTGTACTTACGCAAACCTTTTTCTAGCCCAAGAAAAGGTACGACTTCACGCATTCGGTCGATCAACCCCTCTATTTCTCGCAGATTTGTATCAGTAAGTATTTCGAAAAAATATTTCCCTTTTCAATTAAATAAGAAATAGATAAATCAATAAAATTATGAAAACGAAATCATTGTTCAGCCCAACCAATCTTGCTTTGTTAAGCGTTGCATTTGTAAGTCTAGTTTTGATGTCTCCAAAATGGACTTTAGCCATAATGGCTTGGATTCACTACGCTGTTTTAGTTCGATTCTACAGGGACAACAACTGGAAGGGATTTTTATTATCTATTCCGATATTAACCATTGCGGCGATCATTTCGCAATATGAAGTCGTGCCGATGGATCCCGTTTCTTTAGCTGTTTTTATGCTCATAGCAAATACGATTGGCCTCCTCCCATTTGTTGTGGATAGATTAACTTTTAAGAAGCTTCCGGGATGGGCCGCCACTCTGGTCTTTCCAGCTTTTTCGACCTTGTTCAGCTATTTAATGGATATGGGACCTCAAGGAACTTGGAGCAATTCTGTTTACACTCAATTCCACTTCAGTCCGCTCATGCAGATGGCCGCTGTCACCGGAATTTATGGCATTTGTTTCATGATGTTTTGGTTTGCGTCCTCGGTCAATTATTGGGTGGAATGCAGACGAGAGGATAAGCCAATGGGAAAAGGAGTTTATGCAATGCCAGCCATAATGGGTTTAGTGCTTTTGATGGGAACAGGACGTTTGATGCAGTCGACTGATTCCAAAGCAACTGTTGGAGTAGCAACCATTACCATGGACAATATTTCTGTATTCGAAGAGATGTACAATACGGCCTTTGATACAACAATAGTTTTACCAAAGAACCTTGCTCAAAGTGATCCGCTTTTGGCTGAGGTCAATAAAGGTATGTTTGCTTTTATGAAAAATCCAGAAGATCCAAAGTTCGCTTCTGTCTATGAAAAAATGGATGACTTATTTCAAAAATACTTAGACGCTACAAGCCAAGCAATTGCTGAAAATGCGAAGATGATAACTTGGTCAGAGGCAGCCATTTTGAATATTAAAA
>CALIAG010000166.1 GCA_938041325.1 uncultured Saprospiraceae bacterium
AGGGTTTGACCGGAGCAAATAGGGCTGTTGCTGCTGATTACTATCGTAGTGTCTACAAATGAGAATTCATGTAAAGCCTGAACTTTACTGACAAAGAACAGGAGGGGGAATATAAAAAAGATCCTCCATAGTTTTCTCATAATGTTTTTTTGTTATTACTTCCATTCTGGCATTTCCGCATCTTCAAATAATAGTTCTCTGTCTTCTCCTGTTAAATCTACGGTCCAAATAGAGCGAGTAGAAATACCATCGTTGTTCGTATTTACAAAAATGACTTTGGATCCGTCAGGGGAAAAACGTGGGTCCAAATCATTGGTGCCTTCTGGTTTTTCAAGGGATAAATCTATAGTCGTATTTGTAGTCAAATTTTTAATAAAAATATGTGCATTTAATTTACGGCCATCAGCTGATTCAAAACCGGAGAGATCATGTGAGAATAATACAGAGTTTCCATCGATTGACCAAACAGCTCCTTCTGTTCCTCCAGCAACATCCGCAAAAACCTGAAGGGAGAAATTTCCATTTTCATCATAAACTGAAATTTGAGAATTATAAGCTTCCGGCCCTGTATTTCTGGCTACGATTCTATTTCCTTGCGCAGTCCAATCACATTCTGAGAAAAAAGAACCAGTTGGCGCTTCAGCGAATTCTTGAAAACCAGTGCCATCTCGATTGATCTTATAAAGTGCAGCATTATTCATATACAAAAGTTGATTGCCATCCGGAGACCAACAATAATCCAACATGAAATTATCAAACCCAGAAATAGGTAGAGTTGTTATTTGTCTTACATTTTGCCCATCTCTATCCATTGTATAGAGATGTGGACCTATTCCAGCATTTGAAATAAAAGCAATTTTATCTCGAGTAGGACTCATTCTTGGACGCCAATTGCTAAAGCCATTATCTGTCAACTGAATGACCGTACTTTGGTCCATGTTCGAAGCATAAATATTGTAAATTCCATTCTCCTCTTTGGCATATAAAAAGCGCAATTCAGGGATTGGTCTCGTTTTGAAATTCCAAATTTCAGAGAAGACTGGATCATTGCTTCCATCATACGCTACCACTTGCCAGAAATATATTTGGTTATACAACAAGTCTGTTAATTGGGCAGTCGTATCTGTAATACCAGAAGCCATGACTGTGCTTTCTGTCTGATCGGCATTAAATAGGATTACATCAAAGGATAAGATATCATCATTGTCAATATCGGAAGCTGACCATTGCAGGTCCACAGTCGTTGCAATATTTACACTTTCCGTTTCCGGGATAGGATTAAAGGGACGCATAGGCGCTGTGTTGGCGCTAGAATCAATATCTAAAAGTATAACTACGTTGGCTTGTTGGTTTTGAAAAACGGTTACAGAATTTAATGAAGTAATGTAGCCTTCTTTTTCAACTCTAAGCGAGTAAGTTCCACTAGCGATATTTTCAATAGCAAAACGACCTTCCGCATCACTCAATAGTGTACTGGTAGGAGGGGTTGTGGAAATATTTGCATTTGCGACTTGACTATTGTCTTCCTGCAAAAGTACTTCACCAACGATAGATCCAAAGGTTTGGGGTGTAATTGGATCTTCTTCGCAACTGCCCAAAAAGCAGAGGATGAATAAGAAAGTTATGTATTTAAGTGAAGTGTCCATTTTAGTTTTTCTTAGTTGGAAGATCAAATTTTCTACCTTCCAATTCTTTACCGAAATAAAAATTAATACCTAGGTTTCCACGCCAATAGTAATCATTGTATTTTCCTTGAGTCACATCATCAAAAGCATCACTAAATATAAAATTATAATCAGCTGAAGCTTTTAGTCCGACCTTTTCACTAAGCATGTATTCAAAGCCAACTCCGAAATTAATTTTAGGATAAATCTTAGAAATGTCGAAACGACTGGTTTCATTGGCCGTTAATATTCCCGGACCTCCAAAAACATATGGCGTGAAAATATCATAAGGCAAAAGAATGTATTTACCGTTGATGTCCAGATAACTGACATCGTCTTGGTAAAACTGGTCCGTTCCCAATGCACTCATGCCATATTTAAAATCAAAACCCATATAAGGATTCAGGCTGAAAAGCAAAGCCAATTCCCCTCCTGTATTGAGCCGTGGATTTGGAAAATCGCCTTTGTAAAGCAAGCTAGAAGAACTCAAACCAACTCCAAATTGAGTCCGGCGATTGTCTAGTTTTTTACCAAAAATATCTGTTTGAGGAATGAGCTCTTTTTCTTTTTTATAATCAAGAAAAGATTGAGAAACTGTTTCGCGTGGTTCTTTCAATTCCCACAATTCATCCAAGACTCCTTCGATGATTAAACTTTGTACTGCTTTTTCTATCGCTTCGGTCACAGCCAATTCCGAAGGTTCATTATAAGTAAAACCTGTTTCGGCTTCTAATAAACGCCCAAATTTTACGAAGCGAAATAAACCTATATCAATGGCTTGAGAAAGAATTGTTTTTGAAGTATATACTGTTTTTAATATTTTTCCATTACTGGTGGATATCGCACGTAAGTAGACCGTTACCCGATCTTGTCTGTATTGACCAGAACCTCCTGCTCCAAAATAACGCAGTCCCGCGCCTCCCGTCATTACATTGGCATCATAAGAAATAATACCGCCTTCCAATATAAGTCCTGCATAGAGTAAAGCAGGTAATCCTTGATCACCATCTTTTTGATATTGAGCTCTACTTGAACGAATTATTTTTCTTTCGTTTAAAAGGTTGCCTACATTTTCTCTTTCAATTGGAACAAACCAATTGGAATCTTC
>CALIAG010000167.1 GCA_938041325.1 uncultured Saprospiraceae bacterium
AAACTTTGGTATTGATTACTTTGTGTTCCAGTTTTATTTGCTGCTGGGCCGGGAGGTAATTTTTTCAAACTTTGGTACTGACCATTTGCTCCTGTAGCTTGTTGTTGCTGCTGCAATTGTTTGTTTTTTAATTCGTTTACTACAGCACCTTGATTAGCTTGAACACTTGGGTTTTTGTATGCAGGTGGAATGGTACCCGCACTTTGTAGAGTAAGATTGGTTTTCTTATACTTACCAGAAGCATTTTGGTTTTTCAATTCATTTGCACGATGGGCTGCCATGTTTTGTCCAGAGGAATTTGAGCCAGAGTTCTTAGCTTGCTTGGCTTTCAATTCATCTACAACTTGTTGATACCGCTGCTTGACTACTTCGCCTTGCGCAGAAAGGTTTGAAGTAAAAAGAAATACACCAATTGCTATTAGACAAAATGAAATAATATTTTTCATAAGGATTGATTTTTTGCGGGTTAAATTTTGTATTGCCAAATAGAATCCGAGACCACCACCTTTTAGTGGCCCGGATCGTATTTATGCTTTGGGGTATTATTTACTTTTAGAAGCTCCTGCTTTCTTTAAAGATTTTTTTACTTTTCTGTCTTTAGCAACATTTAAAGGTCGCATACCTGTACCGTTTTCAATGTTGACATCGGCTCCAGCAGCAATTAAAGTATTGACTGACTCAAGAGCTGTTTTGCCTCGTCCAACCACAATGTGGAGGACAGTATTTTGTGTACTATTCATTGCATTAACATCTACACCCGCAGAAGTAAAGGTATTGATCATTGCAGGACCAGCAGTAGGAGCTGCAACATGGAGGTAAGTGTTATCAGAAGCATCAAGCTGTAAAGGATCATTTCCATGACGAATTAAAACTGCAGCAATATTCGCTTGATTAGAGGAAGCTGCTTTATGTAAAAATTCGGGACTTGATACATCGACACCTTTCTCAGCAATAAGGTTCAATACTTTATCAGAACCATTTAAAGAAGGCATCAAACATACGGAAGGATCAGCTCCAGCATCAATAAGTTGTGCGGTAAGAATCGGGTTGTTATGAGTAACAGAAGCAGTAATTAATTGAGAAGAGGAACCGTCTGCATTATTGCTCAAAAGTACTTTTACAATTTCCGTTGCGTTTGCTTTTACTGCTGGTAACATTCCTTGATTCGCATCTGCTCCTGCAGCCAATAGCATATTTGTAATCGCCAAATTATTATTGCCAGCAGCTTTCTTAATAAAACTAGGCTGAGTTCCATCAGCTCCAGCGTCAAGCAATAATTTTGTCAAATCAGTACTGTTACTTGTAATAGCTGTAGGCATTCCCTGATTTGGATCTGCACCAGCTTGTACCAACAAACCAATAATGCCAGTATTCTTAATCTCACAAGCCGTTTTAATCAATATAGGTTTTGTAGCATCAGCACCTTTACCAAGCAACATTTTTACAAAAGGTTCTTTTCCTGCTGCTACAGATGCACTCAAGCCTTTATCTGCTTCCGTTCCATTGTCAACCATCAATTCCAACAAGGCCAGATTGTTATTGTCAATAGTCACTTTGACCAAAGCATCGTCATTGCATACTGCTCCAGCTTTAAACAACTCTGTTGCATAGTCAGTCATATTTCCTCTGATAGCAGGTGCTATTCCTGGATTCGCGTCTGCTTGATTGTCTAAAGCGGTCATCATCAAACTCTTTTGTTTTTTCTCAACCGCTATCTTTACAACACCTTCTGGTGGAGCGCCTGCTTGTATTAACATTTCTGCCGTTTGATATTTGCCTGCATCCATTGCGGATTTTAAGCCAACTTCAGCTCGACCACCCGCTTTAATTAATTTTTCAAGCGTGCTGTTGTCTCCTTGACCAGCCACACTTCTCACATGGTCATCACTTACTGTTGCTCCACTTCCTAAAGCAAGATCTATCATCTGACTGTTTTTAGCAGCAATAGCATAAGTCAATGCACGACTTCCATCTGCACCACTGGACAGTAACATGGAAACCATATCTGTTTGTCTATTTTTGATTGCATAATCCAATACTAAATTTGGATTTGCACTCTTTAGTGTAATTGCATTTGTAGCCAATACCAAGTCTCTTTTTTCTACTGCATATTTTAAAGCTTTTTGAGGATCGCCTCCATTGTCCATTGCTGTGGATACGAGCTTTGTTGCAGATTTTTGAATCGCATAATCCATAGCTTGATTTGCATCAATACTTCTTGTCAAGAGATCTTCTGCGAAATCAAACTTTCTACTATCAACTGCTTTTTTAAACAAATCAATTGTAGCAGGTGCACCAAATTCATCTAAGGTGATTTTTGCCAAATCTATATTATTGGCGGTCATTGCCATGGAGCAAATTTGTGCAGGATCAAAACTGTTGTTCAAAAAGATCCGAACCATATCAACATTTCTGCTTTGAACTGCAACTCTAGCTGCATCAACTTCGCCAGAGATAAAGTGTCCTTTTGTAGCAAATTTGGTAACCATTTCTTTTTTGTTCGTTTTAACTGCAAGGAAAAAAGGAGTCTGTCCTTGATTGTCAGTTACGTTCATATTAGCCCCTGATGCTAAAAGCATATCAACTCCTTCTTTAGAATCAGATTGTACGGCTTCATGTAAGGGAGAAAATCCACGACTGTTTTTTGTATTGATATGTGTTGTTCCATTATCAAGCAGTTGTTGCGCTTGAATATTATTTTTAGATCTTATCGCGTTGTGCAATTGTGTATTGCCACCAGCCAAGATTTGATCCATAGTCGTTCTGTCAACGGATCCTCCTCCCCCTGATCCAGAAACACCATCATCAGGAGTCCATGTTTTGTTTGTATGAAGACTTGTTCCTCCAATTGATAAAGTTCCTCCAGAACGACCTGCATCTATGGTACAGATGTCATCCCAGGTTGTTGCTGGCCATGGAAAAGTCATAACTTCTGCTTTGATTTTCATATTTGTTGCTCCGTCAGGTATGGTTACCGTTTCGTCGTATCCTGCGGCTTTGTCACCGGACGACCAAGTTTTTGGAGATCCATAAAGGTTATAGGTGATTTTGAATTTAGCCATGTATGCTCCGCTATGTTCTAGAACAATCGAGCTCTGCGCATTTCCACTATTTATTGCAAAAATGCCAAAGGCTAGGATGAGAAGAAAATTTAGACACTTCATGTTTAAAAGGTTTTTTGATTTAAAAATTTTATGGAGGTATATTTTTATTAGAGTGATTCTACCTCTGTTTCATTGTTGATACAAAGTTAAGTCGAAGCAAGGGGGGCTGAAACCCCATAAACATGGGGTTCGGAGATTTTTTTGATTTGTGCGAAACATTTAAGGAAGGGAAGGACACAGAAGTACTATACCAAGGAAAAGGATGCAGAGGAAATTTTTATGCTTACGCAAAAAAAATGAACGGGATTAAAAAAATAGAAAATTTCACCATGTAAGTAATATAAGGCCATATAAGGTTGACGCGGTCGATCGACTTCAATGAACTTATATTACTTACATGGTTCAAAAAAAAATATTGAGGGGGGCTTATAAGACCCCATGTTTATGGGGTTTCCTTCTGTTGAGTATAGGCTTACATTTGTGTCAATAAGTAATCGATAAGCAGATTATTGAAATCCTGTATAACTCCACATCAACACAACATTTTATAACTCAAATAATGTCAAAAATGAAATTTTTAATTAAAACAGTACTAATAGTTGCCTTATTCCTACCTCTAGGAATGAACGCTTCTACTGATTTTGCTGGCTTAAGTAATGATCCTCCCAAGAAGAAGAACATTGTTAAAAGAGCTTTTTCTAAAGTCAAAAAGGCCTTCGGTAGATCGAATAATGCTCCTACTCGAGCACAATTTCAAATTGGAGCCCCTCAAAATTTTAAAAAGACAACACATAAACAATTGGGGCAATCTGGACAAGCGCAAAGCAGCGCTAGTAGCAAAAGTCTTCAACGTACTTTTACACCACCTCCTTTGCCTGGACCGCCAAACTTTCCTCCACCCAATCATCTGAGACAAAATGCAAATGGCCGTAAGAATAGACTGCCTGGGGACGATAATTATGAAAAAGTACCAAGCCAAGTTTCCAAAAGGAATTCTGTCAATATGAGTCCATTGATTCCTGATAACCAGTTAGGAAATGGAAGTAATTCTGGTGCGAATAGGAATTCGACCAATTTAAATTCGAATAAAAAGTCTGGCAGTAGTATTTATGGGAAAGTGCCAAATATGAATGCACCTAGTAATTACAGCATTCTTCCAAAACAGGGAAATGCTTCGAATTCAGTATATGGAATAGCTCCTCCTGTAAAAGATCAATATTTTAAACCTCCACCACCTGTTCGCCAAAGGAGTTTACCAGCTGCACAGGATTTAAAACGAACTACTTCTAATCCTTCAATTCCTGCCACTAATGGCAAAAATTTGAATAGAACAAATTCTGTAAATGGAATAAACCCGAAGGCGAAACCTGGTAAATTAAATGGACCAATTGTACCTCCTGCTCCTAAAGGTGGCCCAGTACAAGGCCCAAAACCTCCTGGTGAAAAGATGAAGAGT
>CALIAG010000168.1 GCA_938041325.1 uncultured Saprospiraceae bacterium
ACGAAGCAAAGCAAGATTTGGCCAATGATGCCAATGCGATTTTGAAAGAAGAATCTGGAATTGATAGTGTCATAAATGATGCTAAAAACATGGGAGATAAAATCGCCGACAAAGCAGAAGAACTCAAGAAGAATCCTAAAATTGGATACGACGAACACAAGGGCAGCATGCTAGATGACAAGGATGATTTCTTTGCCAAAGCAGAACGTTTTGCACAAGGTGATTACCACAATCAAGGTGCGGAAACAAACCTTCCTCCTTCTGATGTGCCAGAGATCGTAAGCAATCCCGATCCTTCGACACTTGAACCTACCGTTGAACCAACGGGTACTATACCTGGTTTTGAAGATTTGGATGGTGATGGAGATGAATTGGTCGATGATGCAATTGTGCTTGATGACAATCCTTTATTGAAATTAGGAGATGGTGAAGAGGAAGGCGACGAATCAGATTCTTAAAAAAGTCTGGATGTTTTAAAAAACAAATACCCCAAATAGGTTTAAAAAAGCACAAAGAATAGCTCAATTGATGAGTTAACTTTGTGCTTTTTTTATACTATAAAACTTAAATCGAAATACCTCAAAACCAAATACCCCTTTAAATGATTATGACTTTCGGCTCCTCCCGTTATACCATTTATACAATTGCTTTTTTCTGCTTTTCCTTATTTTTCCATAGCCAATCTGAGGAGCGGATAATTTATTTCGTTTAAAACTGCATCACTTATTGGCTATTTAATATGGAGCATGGCACCAATCCTGCCCAGGCCATCAGGGCTTCTATTTGGCTAATTATCTTATTTGGAATCATCTATTTTTTCTTCCCTTCAGATTGGGATCTTAAATCAAAGCATCAGTTAATTGAAGATTTTAATACTTTTCGGCTAAAAAATGAACACGGTTATTTAATTCCATTCTTAAAGCTATGCAAATGCCTAATTACCAGCTTATTAAATGCCATGACATTAAGCGTTAATGCCTTCGTGACATTGGGATTTGGCGTCATTCCTACCAAATATATTTGTATTCTAGAGGGTTTTCTAGGCTGGTTTTGCTAAGTATTTTTATCGTTTCTATGATCTATCAAGGCATGCAATAAAATAATTCTCAATCCCAGGCAACCTTTCCGAAAGTATTTACACCATAATATCAAACAGGCGTAATACATATTTATTTGGAAAGGATCCCTCGGGGTCCTTCTTTTTTTTATAGCTTTAATTCATCGCTATTTCTCCATTCTTCTCTCCCCTATTCTTTCTCTTATCAAATCTATTTTCAACTAAATTAATTGCATATGCAACCTTTTGTCGCATAAGGTGTTATCTTTGCGAAATATTTAGTTTAAAATGATCTACAACATCGCTTCCATATTAAAACCGCTCGGAGCTTGGATTGGTAAAACCTCCAAGTTGATGGGAATTCACGCGAATGAAAAATTCAAAGATGCTGGTATTCACTTGACTAGACAACAATGGATTGTTTTAATGAAACTAAATGAATCTGATGGTTTGATGCAAAACGATTTGGCGGTCATCACAGAAAGAGATAAGACTTCTTTGACCCGCCTACTCACCACAATGGAGAAAAAAGATTTGGTCAAACGGAAGCCATCTAAGGCGGACAAAAGAATCAATCAAATTTTCCTTACTCCCAACGGAAAAAAGGTGTTGAACTCAACCATTCCTCTTTTTATAAAAATGCAAAACAAAATATACCATAATATTTCTGATAAAGACATGGAAACCACCATTCAAGTATTGAGAAAAATTCAGGAAAACCTTTCAAAAGACTAAACGATATAGAAATCATGTTGCGAAAAATCATTATTACACTATTAGGTGTTGGCTTAATTGCAGGTGCAGGATTGTTGGCCAAAAGTATGGCAGAAAAGAAAAAGACACCTCCCCGTAAAGAAGAAAAAGTAATCAGAGGAGTATTTGCGGATACTGTTCAAAACTCAAAAACCCCGATCTCCGTTTCTACCAATGGAACCATTGAGGCTTTTAAACGCCTGGCTTTGTTTTCAGAGGTGACTGGTATTTTCGAATCTACTGGACGAGGTTTCAACGCTGGAGAATATTACAAAGAAGGTGATGTCCTTTTGCAAGTCAATAGCGACGAACACCGCGCAAATATAAGGTCTCAAAAAAGTGGTCTGTACAATCAAGTGGTCATGATGCTGCCCGATCTCAGAATAGATTATCCAGCTTCCTTTCCCAATTGGGAAAAATATGTAAAAGACTTTGACATGAATAGACCTGTCATGGATTTCCCTACTCCCGTTTCGGATCAAGAAAAATTATTTATAGCTGGTCGAAATTTATTGACTACTTACTACAACATTAAAAACCTGGAAGAACGCCTTTCTAAGTTTACCATTTATGCTCCTTTTAACGGCATGTTGACTGCAGTGAATACTGATCCCGGAAGCTTGATTTCTCCCGGCCAAAATCTTGGAACATTCATCTCTCCTTCCGTTTATGAAATGGAAGTGGCCGTGAGCACGCAATACATGAATTTGATGCAAGTCGGTAAGAAAGTAAAATTACACAATTCTGAAGGAGATAAATCCTGGACAGGTTCCGTAGTTCGGGTCAATGGAGCTATGAATCCAGGTTCACAAACCATTCAGGTATTCATTCAAGTTCGTGGCAAAGGCTTAGTGGAAGGCATGTACCTTGAGGCGGACATTGCAGCAAAAGACGAAAAAGATACCTATGAAATTGATCGTAAGCTAGTCGTAAATGACAACCAGATTTATGCAATCCGAAATTCAAAAATTGAACTAATCAGAATTGATCCGATATTTTTCAATGAAAAAAATGCGATTGTAAAAGGCCTCGCGAATGGCGAAGTTATCTTGGCAAAATCAGTACCCGGTGCTTTCCCCGGAATGTCTGTGAATATTATTGAATAAAATTAGGAACTGATTACAGTCAAGAGAAGTAATTTAATCTTGGATTAAAACTTCGGAATAATTTAACCATAATGAGAAATATAATTGCCTATTTTATAAAATATCCTGTTGCTGTAAATGTGCTCATTTTCGCAATAGTACTTTTTGGATATAGAGGCTTGACATCTACCAAGTCCTCCCTTTTTCCATTGAGTGAATCTAATATTATTACGATATCAATCGTATATCCAGGGGCATCTCCCGCCGAAATTGAAGAAGGGGTTGTTTTGAAAATTGAGGACAATCTAAGAGGCCTTATAGGCATTGACAGAGTCACTTCTAAGTCTCAGGAAAATGCAGCTTCTATTACGATTGAAACGCTCAGAGAATTTGACGTGGATCTTGTTTTAAGAGATGTCAAAAATGCAGTAGACAGAGTCCCGTCCTTTCCTATAGATATGGAACCACCAGTGATCGGAAAAAATGAAAGCCTAAACAGAGCGATCGATTTCACGATTTCTGCAAAAAACATTGACCTCTATAATTTGAAGCAAATTGCCAGAGAAATTGAAGATGACATACGAGCGATCAAGGGAATTTCGCAAGTTGATATTTCCGGATTTCCACAAGAAGAAATAGAAATTGCAATTAGAGAGCAGGACTTGCGTGCATTTGACTTGACTTTCCAGGAAGTAGCCGCAGCAGTCTCTGCCTCCAATATCCTAACCACCGGTGGCAATATCAAAACAGATCAAGAAGAGTACCTCATCAGAGCGAACAATCGTTCCTATTATGGTGAAGAACTGGATTTTGTAGTCATACGAGCTGCGGCCAACGGTCAGGTTATCCGCTTGCGGGATGTAGCCGATGTGAGAGATCGTTTTGCGGAAAGCCCAGATGCGCTTGCTTTCAATGGAGAAAGAGCGATAAGAATAGCCGTATCCACTACCAACAATGAAGACCTTGTGGCAGCGAGTACTGAAGTTGTCGAATACATCGATGCTTATAACGAAAGCCACGAAAATATTACATTGAATATCGGACAAGATTCTGCAGAATCAGTAAGAGACAGAACAGCTTTACTTGTCAAAAATGGGTGGCAAGGAATTTTATTAGTTTTGATTTTATTGAGTTTATTCTTACGTCCAAGTATTGCGTTTTGGGTTGCTTTTGGTTTACCTGTTTCTTTTGCAGGGCTATTTATATTTTCACCTGCCTTTATGACCATCAATGTGATTTCTCTATTTGGAATGATCATCGTAATTGGAATTCTGGTGGATGACGGAATTGTAATTGGGGAAAATATTTATTACCATTATGAAAAAGGAAAAACTCCGATACAAGCTGCAATTGACGGAACTGTAGAAGTAATTCCTCCCATTGTTTCTGCAATATTAACGACCATTGTTGCTTTCAGTACCTTTCTTTTTATTCCAGAAAGACTGGGTGATTTCTTTGGTGAAATTGCAGTCGTTGTAATCATTATTTTAGGAATTTCTTTAGTGGAAGCTTTGATCATTTTGCCTGCTCACATTGCACATTCCAATGCGCTGAAAGAAGGAAAAGGGAATTTTATTTTAAATGATTGGGCAGCGAAATTCATGAACTTGCTGAGAGATAAACTCTATGCACCGAGTTTGAGATTTTTCTTACAAAATAAATTCTTTGCACTAGCTGTTCCGATTGCGCTCATGATCATTACTGTTGGAGGCTTTCAGGGTGGATTAATTCGCTTTACCTTCTTCCCGTCCATCGCCAGTTCTCAATTGAACATTTCCTTAACCATGCCTCAAGGCACCAACGAAAGCATTACAGATTCGATTATAAATGTAATCGCAGATCAGACGCCTATTATCAATGAAAAATTTAAAGATCGATTGCCTGACGATACTTTAATGATAAAAAACATCATTACGAGAGTTGGTCCTGGATCTGCAAACGCCTCAATGACCATCAATCTTTTATCTAATGAATATACAGGAATCAATGCCAATGAAGTTGCCAATGTGCTACGGGAGCATGTGGGTGAAATTTATGGTGTTGAAAACATTGAATATGGTGCGGGCAGTACTTTTGGAGGAAAACCAATTTCGATTTCATTGGTTGGAAATAATTTGGTTGAATTAAAAGCTGCTAAGAACGAAATCAGATCTACTTTAAATAATCTGCCCCAATTAAAGGATGTAGTGGACAATGATCCTGCGGGTATTAAAGAGATTGAAATCAAACTTAAAGAAAATGCTTACTTGCTTGGCCTCACTTTAAACAGTGTCATGAGTCAAGTAAGAAGCGGTTTTTTTGGGCGGGCCGTTCAACGTTTTCAAAGAGGCAGAGATGAAATCAGAGTGTGGGTACGCTATGATGAAAAGGATCGAAGTTCTATTAAAAACCTGGATGACATGTGGATTGTTACCAATTCGCGGGAAAGGGTCCCTCTTTCGGAAATAGCAGAGTACTCCATAAAACGGGGAGACGTCGCCATCAATCACCTCGATGGTCAAAGAGAAATAAAAGTAGAAGCAAGTTTAAAAAACCAGAAAGATTCTGCGCCTGAAATTTTGGCCTCTCTTCAAGAAAACGAAATGGCGAATATTCTCCAAAAATATCCTACTGTAAAAGCTTTATATGAAGGCCAAAACAGGAGTTTTGCAAGATTAGGCGAAGCTTTTCAAAGAGTCTTGCCAGCCATCTTCTTTTTAATATATGCGATCATTGCTTTTACCTTTAGGTCGTATAGCCAACCGCTTTTGCTTTTCATTTTGATTCCATTCAGTATGGTTGGAGTGAGTTGGGGACACAGTTTCCATGATATTCCAGTAAACATTTTATCGCTTCTTGGAATCATTGCACTCATCGGTATTCTGGTGAATGATGGACTGGTCTTGATCCGGAAATTCAATAATTTACTAAAAGATGGTTTGTCTTTTGATGAAGCGATTTATGAAGCTGGAAAGATGAGATTCAGAGCAATATTCTTGACTTCATTGACAACTGTTGCAGGTTTGGCTCCTTTGATATTCTTTGAAAAAAGTTTATCCGCACAGTTTCTTATTCCAATGGCGATATCAATTGCTTATGGAATTGCCTTCGCTACTTTCTTGACTTTATTTATGCTGCCTACCCTCTTGTCTTTAACCAATGACATTAAAGTATATGCAAAGTGGTTGTGGTCTGGCAAAAAACCAAGTAAGCGAGAAGTCGAAAGAGCGATAAAAGAAATTGCCTCTGAAAAAGAAACACTGATTGATCTTAAATCTAAGTAGTCAATTCCCTTTTTACTTAAAAAAGAAAACGAAAATAATAAAGCATGCAGTTTTTAAAATATACATTTTTGATCCTCTTTTGTTTCCTGTTTGGACTAGATGCTTTTGGACAAAACGTCCTTCCACTTCAGCAAGCAATCGACAATACCTTGAATAACAATTACGGAATCAAGGTTTCCCGAAATGATTTAGAGATCGCAGAAAACAATACGGACAAAAGCTTGTTTGGCTACAAACCTGCCTTCAGCGGATCGGCTTCTTTAGGTGCGGCCAATGGGTCGAGAAACACCAAATTTTCCAATGGTATGGAACAACCAGCAGAAGGTTTTTCTTGGGGGCCCTCTGCAAGTGTTGGAGTCAATTACACGATACTTGACAAGGAAAGAGACATGAATTTAAATCAGATAAAAGAAAGCCTGAATTTAAATATCCTGCAAGTCAGACAAACCATTGAAAATAATCTTCTGCAAGTTTATAATGATTATTTTCAAATTGCCAGATTGACTGAAAATTTGGTGGTCCAACAGCAAACCTTAGCCGTTGATAGGAAAAGACTGGAACGCACTCAATATCAATTCCAATACGGTCAAGGTATACGATTGGATATTCTAAACGCAGAAGTGGATATAAAAAGAGACAGCATCAATTACCTGAATTTAAAACAGCAATTGGAAAATGCAAAAAGGAATTTGAATGTGACAATGGGACGAACCGTCACAAGTGATTATGTCGTAGATACCACTGTGGTCTATAATTCCTCCTTGACTTTGGAAGGGCTCTTAAACGAGGCCAAGCAAAACAACGTCAACATAAAAATCATTGATGCCAATACAAGAATTAGTAACTTGGACCTGGAAGTCATCAATGCTGCTGGCAGACCTACTCTTGGTGCCAATGCGAGTTATGATTACAGTCTTACTTTATTCAACCCGAATAGTTTTCTTTCTGAATTATCAAACAGAGGTTTAAATGTAGGATTGAATCTAAATTGGAATTTACCTGCTGCGGGTTCCCAAAAGATCAGAAGACAAAACAATAAGATAGCGATCGCTACGCAGCAGCTGCAACGCGAACAAGTCATTTTAGAAATTGAACGAGACTTGGTCAATGCTTGGCAGAATTACCAAAACGCACTCTATGTTTTGGAAGTTGAAAGTTCTAATCTAG
>CALIAG010000169.1 GCA_938041325.1 uncultured Saprospiraceae bacterium
AGGAATCTCAGAATATTCTTCGAAACTTGGGTTTGGGATGAGGTTTTGGGTAAAGAGGAAAAGTGGGGATAATATTAATAATATGATGGAAGTTAATAATCTCATACGCTTTGTGGATTTTTTAGCATCCCGGACAAGGAACCCAATTATTAGTCAATCAAGATATAACAAAATGAAAACAAATTGATAAATAATTTTACTCAATCATTTGATTAACAGCCCAAAAACATCACTATCTTTACAAAAAAATAAAACGTGGAGGAAAAGAAAATTATAAAAATAGGAACGCGTGGATCGAAGTTGGCTCTGTGGCAGGCTCATTTTGTACAGGATCAATTGAAAGAGAATGCCGTCGAATCGGAAATCGTTATTATTAAAACGAAAGGAGATCAAATTCAGCATTTGGGTTTTGATAAAATTGAAGGGAAGGGCTTTTTTACGAAAGAGATTGAAGATGCTTTATTAGCGGAGAAAGTTGATTTGGCGGTGCATTCTATGAAAGATTTGCCGACGACTTCTCCGGAAGGTTTGGTGATCGGCGGGGTTTCTTATCGAGAGGAGCCGGAGGATTTGTTGATTATAAATAAGGCTTCTGTGGATGCGACGCAAATTTTGAAATTTAAGCAAGGGGCTGTGATTGGAACTTCTAGTGCACGGCGAAAAGCTTTGATGCTGGATTTTAGAAAGGACATCACTTTGAAAGATATCCGTGGAAATGTGCCTACGCGAATTGAGAAATTGGGGACTGGAGATTTTGATGCGATTGTGTTGGCAGCGGCAGGAGTTGCCAGATTGAAAATGGATTTGTCTGGCTATGAAGTAGTGCGTTTGAACGCTAAGGAAATGGTGCCTGCTCCGGCGCAAGGGGTGATTGCTTATCAATGTCGAGAAGCAGATATCGAAACTCGAAAAGTATTGAATAAAATTCATAAAAGAGAGGTGGCGGCTTGTACCAATGTGGAAAGAACGGTTTTGAAAATGTTTGGTGGTGGCTGTCATATGCCATTGGGTGTTTACTGCGAGCAAGATGCAGCAGGTAACTACCACGTTTGGGCAGCGAAAGCGGAGAAATGGGATGGGCCGATGGTGCGGGTGCGGGAATCGTCGAGTACGAATAGTGGGCTTGCAGAACTAGTTGTGCGGGGTTTGAAGAAGGAGGCTTAATTCGATTATTCTTTTTTCAATATCTATTGCCCTTTTTTCTTGATAAAAAAGGACCAAAAAATCAAGGCTGTATTCATTTTTTAACGCAAAAGAGCCATTGAAAACCCTAAACTAAATAAACTCGTTGATAGAGTATCGGTATGTTTTTTAGATTTTGGATTAATGTTTTTTGTCGTTTTGGTTTTTTCTTTTTCGGAACTCAAACAGTATTTCGTTTTTAACGGATTTTCAACGACTCCTTAGCTAAAATGAATAAGGCCAATGGCAAGGTTACGAACAATCTATTTGGCGGGGTTTAGTAAAAAACATTGTAATTTCAACTGTAACTTTAATTTCTTATTTTACATAAAATTAGCCTCTTAAGACTAGCGGGTAAAAATTTTCACGGGGGAGGAGGCTTTGGTTAATTATTTTAGTTTAAAAATACAAAGTCATGTTTTTATTCTTTGATGTTGTAGCCAACGGTCTACCTAAGCGGTGGAATGCTCCTGCTTCAGATGTTTTTAGCTGGCCTCGGCTGGTCCAAATTGCCTGGCAGGTATATGACAATCACGGTAAAGTCCTTGCCGTAGAAGATTTCCTAATCAAACCAGAAGGATTTAAAATTTCAGGAGATACAGAAAGTATCACTGGAATTACCAACGAACTTGCAGAAACAGAAGGGCATGATTTGAAAGAGGTCTTGGTAAAATTCAAAGAGACCATCGATGAATCGAAATACATCATCGCGCATAATTTCACTGCTGATGGAAATGTAGTCGGCGCTGAGTTTGTTCGCAAGAGCATGGAACACAAACACAATCTTTTTGTCAACGATAGTTTTTCCCTCATGGCAGAAAGCACTTATTTCTGCAAACTGCCCGGAAAAAACGGAAAATACAAATGGCCTTCTCAACAGGAATTGCATCAAAAATTATTTGGCCATAAATTCGCAGATGCACACAACGCCAAGGTCGATGTACAAGCGACGGCCAACTGCTTTTTCAAACTCATCGAACTGGAAGCGATAGACTTATTCTAAACATGCCCAAAATTTTTATCAGCCGTCAACTCCATGCCAAAAGTCCTTTTAAATTAATTTTGGAAGCAAAGGGTTTTGAAGTGATCGGCCGATCTTTGTTGAAATTTAAAGCGGTTGATTTTGGTAAAATACCAAAGAGCGATTGGTTGTTTTTTTACAGTAAAAACGGTGTAAAATTCTTTTTCGAAAATAAAAAAAACAAGTCTTTTAAAGTTGGCAAAAAGCGCATTGCTGCGATGGGTCAGGGCACTGCCTTGGCTTTGGAAAAATACGGGATCTCTGCCGACTTTACTGGGCACGGTGATCCACAAAAAACAGCGAAGGCTTTTTTGAAAGTTGCTGCTAAAGATAAAGTGCTGTTCATTCGCGCAGCCGTTTCTAGAAATTCTGTCGCTACTCTTCTTAGTAAAAAGATTCAAGTTTTGGAATTGGTTGCGTATTCAAATCAA
>CALIAG010000170.1 GCA_938041325.1 uncultured Saprospiraceae bacterium
AGCAAAAGTTCCATTGCTCAGCACCTCTCCATTAGGGCTCATTTTTTTAATATCCGTTACATAAACAGGTGGTGCAATTTCGTTTCTTTTAATTTGTTGCGGATTGAATTTTGTAATTCCTCTTCGACTGCCAAAGCTAAAGTTGCCTTTCTTATCTCTGTAGCTTGAACCGTTTTGGAAGACAATATCTCCTAGACCATCTCTTTTTTCATAGGCATTGAAGGTTTTACTTTTTGTATCAAAAAATACAATACCTTCTGAAGTACTGGCCCAAAGGTTTCCTCTGTCCGTTTTCTCGATGCTTTGAATACTGTATTTATTTTTATCTGCGCTGAAGTTGTAAAAATATTTATTCTTTAAATCGTAGCCATGTAAACCACTACTCCCGCCCAGATACAATATACCTTCAACTTCTTCAAAGGCAACTATCCGATTAGACGGAATGCTTTTTTCAGGATCTTCTGGATCATGCTTGAAACGGGTGAATGTAATTAAATCATTTTCAAAACTATTCAATTTATTCAGGCCATTATAAGTTGAAATCCAAATGTCTTTATTGCTATCTTTGAAGATTTGATTTATGGCATTGTCACTAATACTATTTTGATCTTGGGGGTTGTGTTTGGTCCATATATATTTCTCTTCATTTTCCAATAAAATAATCAGCCCTTGTTCAGAACCAATCCAAACTCTATTCAAATGGTCGACATAAAGAGACCGAATAAAAAAACTATTGAATTCATTTTTAAGCCAATTGGGATAAGGGTAATTTTTGATTTTATCCTTTTCCATATCAAGAACAGCTATTCCTTTCTGTGTACCAATATAAAGCAGACTGTCATCAGGGCTGTAGACTGAAAAGACCGAATTGTCTTTAAACACATCTTTGTTGCCATTATAAAAACTTTTTTCTTCTTTTTTGAAATCGTATTTTAATAAGCCGTTATCACCATTACCTAACCAAGCTACATCATATGGATCTACGTATAGATTTTGAGAATTTGTTGTTCCAGAAATAGCACCGAAAAATTCGTGTACTTCAAATTGATTTGTGGACCAATTGTATTGGCTAATCCCACTGAAAGTACCCACCCAGATTATCCCTTGTACATCTTCAAAAATGCAGGTAGCGTCTTTATTGATTAAGGAATTTTCATCATTTGCTTGATAAGTATAGGTATCAAAATTAAATTGCGGACGGGTATTTATATCTTTACTTTCTAATACTGTACGAATTTGTTTGGCATCGAGTCTACACAATCCATCTACAGTTCCAATCCACATATCTCCGTTGCTGCCCTCAAAAATATCTTCTAGATTATCACTTGCTAAATCCTGATTGCTTTTATTGTTGTAAATGTAGTTGTGAAAAATGGGTTCCCAATTATTATCTAAACTGGTATTATTGGCTGTCGAGGGAAGTTCCATTAAAAACAAACCTGCCCCTCTTGACCCTACCCAATAATTATTACGGCTGTCTTGAAAAATCTTCCAAACATTCAATGCTTCTGATTTCTTATTCGGAGCAAAACTTCTGAAGTTACTCTCCTCTATATTTCCACTTTCTGGCTCTATTAAAAGATGCAATCCTCCACCCCACGTCCCTACCCAAATCCATCCTTTGTCATCTTCCTGAACCGAAAGAATTGCCTTTGTCTTTAAAGAATTTGGATTTTCACTGTCTGTCTTAAAAGTGATGAATGAATCCATATTTTCAACATACAAATTCAAGCCATCCTCCGTACCCAACCAAATTCTTCCTTTACTATCCTCCGTAATGGTTAAAACTTCGTCATGACTAAGGCTTCTAGGATTATTTTTATCTCTGCGAAATGTTTTCCATTCTCCACTAGGCTGATGATACCGGGTTACTCCTCCATGCCTGGTTCCTATCCACAAGTTTTGTTTGGTATCCAAATACAAACATCGAATATTACTGGATTCAAGTCCACCTTCAATTTCAGGAGAACCACTGCGGTAAGTTTTTACATTTCCAGAACCTTCATACCGACATAGCCCATCGTTGGTTGCTATCCAGATGAAACCTAGATTATCGTTGATAATTGATGTGATTGTATTACTTGGAAGTCCATCATCAGTAGTAATATTACTGAATCTAATGTGATGGTTTGTTTGCAGGAATACTGGTGTTTTGATTCCACAGAGCAGAAACAAAACTAAGCACATGTATGTAAAGAAAGAGAATTTCATTTAAGTAGCTAAGGATATTTATTTATTAGGTATTTATATAATTGCAAAATAGATGCCTTTTAATTTGAATCCCTCGCTTTTATGTAAGTAAGTTGATTAACTTATTACGCTTTTTAACATGTAAAACAGCTTTAATTGGGGATAAATGAGCGGCTTAAGCCACTGCTTAAAAGTTTAACGAGATGTGCTCAAATAAGTTCCAATTTCAAGATCGAAAGCAAAAGCGGAATCAAAAGGAGAAATTGATCTCATTTTGATAAGAAAAGAGGCCTTAATTATTGAAAAAATCAACATTAACCAATTCACTTTTTAAAGCAATTCAGAGTAATCTTTGGTGAAGTTATTCTTAAGAAATCGACAATAGATGTGACAATAAGACGGTCGTCTATTTTCTGTAATTAGTTTTTGAAAAAGAGGGAGGCTGTCAATCGTTTTTTTGATTAAATTGCAGTCAAATCATCCTTCAGTTTCATGATGTACGTCGCAGGAATCGTTATCGCTCTTTTCATATCAGCACTTTTGTTGGTAAAAAAAGAGAAATCACGATCAGATAAGATTCTGTTGGGTTGGATGATTCTACAAGCTATACACATCGCCTATTTTTATCTATTTCACACTGAAGAGTTGTATAACTTCCCTTTCCTTTTGGGCATGCAATTGCCCCTTCCTTTAATTCAAGGCGTCTTTTTGTATTTATATGTTGCTTCGATGACCAATCAATTGCCGAAAAAGAAATCGTATCTGGCATTGCATTTTATACCAACGATCGCTATCTACCTCTATATGATTCCCTTCTTTTTATTGAGTACAGAAGAAAAAATTTATGTCTTTAAAAATGATGGATTGGGTTATGAAATATTTGGCGCTGTTGTAATGGCAGGGACTTTTTGCTCCGGAATAATCTATTTTATTTGGTCCAGTATTCTATTGCAGAAACATAAAAAAGCTATCCTCAACCAGTTTTCAGATACCGATAATATAAGTTTGAATTGGCTTCGTTTGCTAACCTATGGATTAGGATTAGTATGGATTCTCGTCATTTTTTCCCAAAACGATATTATCATATTTGCTGGGGCTTCCGCCTTTGTTATTCTTATTGGATTCTTTGGAATACAACAAAAGGATATTTTTATCAATTCTAAAACAATCGGTAAACCTTCTTTTCAAAAAGAAGAAATTGCTGCTCCCAAAATAGCTGAAGGCAGTTCTGATAAAGAAAAATATGCTAAATCCGGTTTAAC
>CALIAG010000171.1 GCA_938041325.1 uncultured Saprospiraceae bacterium
TAAGTGCTAAGAAAACCAATAGCATTGCTCCAACATTTACAGCTAACTTTACACCATCTGTTGTCCCTATACTAATCGCATCCAAAAGGTTATTTCCCAATTTGTCTCTGGGAATATTGACCTCCGTATTAACGAGTTCGGGATTTTCCTCTGGATATAAGATCTTAGCAGCAACAATAGCTGCCGGAGCAGAAATGATTGAAGCGGTTAAAAAATGGATCGCAAACTCATCTCCCAATAAAACAACAAAAAGTGCAAAAACTCCTCCTGCAATAGTCGCCATTCCACCAGTCATCAAACACATCATTTCTGAACGACTCATTTTTTCTAAATAAGGTTTAACAACCAATGGCGCTTCGGTTTGTCCAATAAAAACATTTGCTGCTGCCGCAATAGATTCCGCACCAGATAAGCGCATGATTTTACTCATCAATTTTGCAAATACATAAATGATTTTTTGTAAAATACCTAGGTAATATAGAATGGCTGAGAAGGCAGCAAAGAAAACGATTGTTGGCAAAACCTTAAAGGCAAACATAAATCCAATATTGAATAAGTTGGATTTAGGATTCACTAAAGTGGTCGTAGGATCAATGAGAGGTGCTGTTGCTCCTGCTGGGGCCCCAGGTTCAATACTATCCATTACCCAGACTGCATCGGGCCATGCGCCAAAAACAAAAGTGGCGCCGGCTTCCGTAAAATTGAGCAGGTCAACAAACCGATCTGCTATAAAGTCAAAGATTTGATAGACAAATCCAACCTTGAGGATAAGAACAGCCAAAACCAATTGTAGTACCAAGCCTCCTCCAACTAGCCTCCAATCTATTTTTTTTCGATTATTGCTTAATAAAACACATATACCAAGCAGTACGATAATGCCGAAAGTGCCCCGTAGAATGTCAATCACTTGATCCATAGTATGTTTTTATTTGTTTAAAAGCAGAAAGCCTATAATTCTTTTTCTTGCCAGCTTTTGAGGAATTCGTGTGTATAGCTTAACCAAATGTAATAATTGAAAACCGAATAAATAAATTTTACGAAATCTACTTAAAAGATAATTAGCCGCTTGTTGAGTGGTGTTTTGAAATATTGCTATTTTCACGGCGTAATTGAATTTGATCTCAAGTTTTAAACGAACATGACGAAACCATACATTATAGGAATTGCAGGAGGAAGTGGTTCAGGGAAAACTTCATTTCTAAGAGACATCAAATCTCGGTTTGAAGATCATCAGCTGACGATCTTGAGTATGGATGACTATTACCAACCAGCAGAGAAACAATGGGTTGACCCAAACGGCGTGACAAATTTTGATTTACCTTCTTCTATAGATGGCCAGGCATTCGCTACGGATATCCGTAATTTGATTAGTGGAAAAACTGTTGAAAGAGAAGAATATGTTTTTAACAATGACGAAGCAGTTCCAAAAACCTTAGTTTTTAAACCTGCACCTATTTTGATTATAGAAGGTCTTTTCGTGTTTTATTTTCAGGAAATTTGGGAATTGTTGGACCTGAAAGTCTTTTTACACACCAAAGATGTCTTCAAAATAATACGAAGAATAAAACGGGATGCAAGAGAAAGAAATTATCCAATCGATGATGTGATGTACCGCTATCAATATCATGTGTTACCAGCTTACAACAAATTCATTCAACCTTACGAAGAAAAAGTCGATTTAGTCGTGGTCAATAATGACAGTTATGATATCGGGCTGAACGTTATTACAGGTTTTATGGAAAATCTTTTAGTCAAACATTCTGATAATAAAGATATTTAAACACTATTCGGTTTTTTAACAAACGCTTCTTAAAACAAATTGAACATTTACGTGTTCTAACCTTTTTAAAAACCTTCCTTGAGTTACAGTAATACGTACTAATGAATAAAATAAAAACCTTAGGAGAGCTAAAGAAATCAGGCTATAAACCAAGATCAATAAAAGAGGAAATGAGGTCCAACCTCGTGACCATGCTTCAAAATAAAAAAACAATATTTGAAGGCATAATTGGTTTTGATGATACTGTTTTACCTGACATGGAACGCGCAATTCTTTCCAGACACAATATATTATTACTTGGATTAAGAGGCCAAGCCAAAACAAGATTGGCAAGAATGCTCACTAAATTATTGGATGAATACATGCCAATCGTAGCGGGGTCTGAGTTGAATGATGACCCGATGAATCCGATCTCTAGATTTGCAATCGATTTAGTTGCTGAAAAAGGAGATGATACGCCAGTAGAATGGGTTCACCGAGATGATAGATATGTGGAGAAATTAGCAACGCCAGATGTGAGCATTGCCGATTTAGTGGGGGATGTTGATCCGATTAAGGCAGCAAGTTTAAAACTACCTTATTCAGATGAACGTGTTATTCATTTTGGTTTAATACCAAGATCACATCGTTCGATATTTGTAATCAACGAATTACCGGATTTACAAGCTAGGATTCAAGTATCTCTGTTCAATATTCTCCAGGAAGGAGATATGCAAATCAGAGGTTTTAAATTGAGATTGCCCTTGGAAATTCAATTCGTTTTCACGGCAAATCCAGAAGATTATACGAATAGAGGAAGTATTATCACTCCTTTAAAGGATAGAATTGAAAGTCAAATTCTTACTCATTATCCGAAAACAATAGAGATTTCTCGTAAAATCACCGAGCAAGAAGCCAGAATTACGCCAGATCAATTGAAAAATATTGAAGTTCCGGATCTTTTTAAAGAGCTGATGGAAAGGATTTCTTTTCAAGCACGAGAAAGTGAGTTTATTGACGAGAAAAGTGGTGTTTCTGCAAGACTAACGATATCAGGATATGAAAACTTGGTAAGTACGGCAGAGCGTAGAATGCTAATCAATAAAGAAAAAAAGACCAGAACGCGCATCACTGATTTTTGGGGTGTTATCCCAGCAATTACAGGGAAGGTAGAATTGGTTTATGAAGGAGAACAACAAGGACCGTATATGGTCGCCATGTCTTTAATAAGCAATGCGATCAAAGAAGAGTTTTTGAAAGTATTCCCAAATCCAGATAAATTGGCAAAAGGAGAAGAAAGAGATCCATACGGGACGGTAAGAGCTTGGTTTTCAGGAGGTAATACACTTGAATTGCTCAATGATGATTCGGATAAAGAATTTGAAATTGCACTACATCAAGTGGCTGGATTGAAAAAAATCGTAGAAAAAGCAGGGATTAAGAAAGACATCGATACCTATATGGAGCTTCTTATTCATGGGCTTTCAGAATTTAACATCATAAATAAAGATATTCTAGAGAACAGTTTTTCTTTTCGCGATTTGTTAGCGAATATGTTTGATGAAGATTCTATGGACGATTACTAGTCCCTACCAAAAGATAAGTAGACTAGAAAAATCAATATTTCACTTTCCGTGCTTGAATAAACAAAAGTATGGAGATGAAATGTTGATTTTTTTTTGGTTTGTTTTGCAAAGCAAGCCTTGGAAATATCCCTTCCCATCAGCATTACTTTCTGCCTTTCAACTGCTTACCAATTCATAGAAAATTGCACTATTTTTTGCTTAAATAAAAAGAACTAACTACCGAAATCCTCTATTTAATAGTTAGTTTGCGCCATTTAGGCGAAAAAAGTCATCTAACAGTCGATGTTTGATTAGTTTTCTGAGTCTCTAATCCATTGGCTATCAACGGAAGAATGCGAAAAGCCTTTTGTTGACAGAAAATGTAGCCTTATTGACAGTTAAAAACTAAACTAAAATATAAATACCGATTATCTTTGCAACTTAATTAGGTATATAAACAGGACAAAAAATATGAAGAAAAGGTTGTTACTCACCAGCATTGTGGCGCTGTTTTTTACCGCTGCAATTTTTGCCCAAAACGGAACAGTTAGAGGAAATATCTATGATAAAGACTCAGGAGAACCCATCGCTTTTGGTACCGTTCAAATAGTAGGAACAGATAATGGAACAGCGACTGATATTGATGGATTTTTCAATATTGCCAATGTTGCTCCTGGAACTTATAGACTTGTAGCGAATTATCTTGGTTATGACAGTGTCGGCGTTGACATCAAAATTGTTGCAGGCGGGATTACATATAAGAGTGTATACATGCAAGAAGGAGGAATTCAGTTAGAAACGGTACAAGTCTCCGCTGAAAAAGCGAAAGCAAAGAATCAAGTTAAAATTTCTACCGTAACCATTACTCCGAAACAAATTACCGCTTTACCTTCTATTGGTGGAGAACCAGATATCGCGCAATACCTTCCTGTATTGCCTGGGGTTATTTTTACTGGTGATCAAGGTGGACAATTGTACATTCGTGGAGGTTCACCCATTCAAAATAAGATTTTACTCGATGGGATGACCATCTATAATCCTTTCCACTCTATCGGTTTTTTCTCTGTATTCGAAACAGAGATTATTCGAAATGTAGATGTACTTACCGGAGGTTTTAATGCCGAATATGGTGGACGTATTTCTGCTATAGTTGATATTAAAACAAGAGAAGGAAATAAGAAAAGGTTTGGTGGAGTCGTATCCTCCAACCCGTTTCAATCTAAAATATTGGTAGAAGGACCATTGAAAAAACTACCAGAAGAAGGTGGGGGAAGTAGCTCTTTCATTTTGACCGCTAAACGTTCCTACATTGATGAAACTTCTAAACTCTTATACAGCTACGCAGTTGATACTGCATTGTATAATAGAAATGTTCCTATAGATGAGAGAGACGGGAAACCTGGATTGCCTTTTAATTTTACAGATGTTTACGGTAAACTGTCTTTTGTATCCGCGAATGGTAGTAAGTTGAATCTTTTCGGATTTAACTTTACTGATAATGTAGACTTTGCAGGCGTTGCAGATTTGAATTGGAGAACCACCGGTGGCGGTATGAACTTCAAATTGATTCCACCTACTTCGACAATGATTATCGGAGGAACACTAGGTTTTTCTGATTATTCTATTGGATTAGAAGAAGGAGATGGTAGGCCTCGTTCCAGTTCTATTTCCAGTTTCGTAACAAAACTTGATTTTACTTATTTTGGAAATGATAAGGAAATTAAATACGGTATAAATGTAACTGGATTGAGTACAGATTTTATCTTCCAAAATTTGTTTGACAATACCATCCAACAAAAAGATTTTACAACAGAGATTTCTGCTTTCGTAAAATATAGACAAAAAATAGGGAATTTAATTATTGAACCGAGCATGAGAGTTCAATATTATGCCTCTTTACCAGAATGGTCATTGGAGCCGCGTCTTGGTATAAAATACAATATATCTGATAACCTGAGATTCAAATTTGCTGGTGGATTCTTTTCACAGAATTTGTTGTCTACAGTTAATGAAGAAGACATTGTTAATTTATTTGTTGGATTCCTTTCTGGACCAGAGCAAACAATCTTTAAGCCAGGGACAAGAGACCCAACGGATTCAAGATTACAAAAAGCTGTTCATGGTATTGCCGGTTTAGAAATTGATGTCACCAATGATATTGAAATCAATATTGAGCCATACTATAAAGACTTTACACAATTGATTACAGTCAATCGTCAAAAACAAAGTGAAGATGATCCTGATTTTAGTACAGAAACAGGAGAGGCTTATGGAATTGATGTTTCATTAAAATACCAAACACCAAGTTTGTACTTGTGGACAACCTATTCTTTAGGTTACGTTAATCGATTTGATGGGGAGCAAACTTATCCAACTATTTTTGACAGAAGACATAATGTAAACTTTCTAGTTACTTATTCTTTTGGTGGCTTAAACAAATGGGAAGCTTCTGCAAGATGGAATATGGGATCTGGATTTCCATTTACACTAACACAAGGTTTCTATTCAAGGTATGATTTTAACGATGGAGTAGGAGTAGATGTTATTGGTGAAAACGCAGATTTAGGTGTGATCTTTTCTGATGATAGAAATTCTGGTCGATTGCCTTATTACCACCGTTTAGATTTATCTCTAAAAAGAACTTTTGAATTTGGAAAACATACAAAATTAGAATTGGTAGCATCTGTCACTAATGCATATAACAGACAGAACATTTTCTTTTTTGATCGAGTTAGATATGAACGTGTAAATCAATTGCCATTTCTTCCTAGTTTAGGAGCTATCTTTGATTTCTAAATAAAGTTTTTTCAAACTTAAATACAGAAAAGTCCAGTCAATTTAATTTGGCTGGACTTTTTTTTGAGCAGCCACCGAATGCTCAATTTAAAGCATTCCAAACTGAAAAATTAATGCATTTGTCAAGAGCAATCCAATAAATCAATCTTTAAATACATAATATCTGATTATATTTGAGTCAAGGTCGAAAAGCCAAAACCAAACGTATTATGAAAAACCTAATTCTCTTCTTTTGCTTAATAGTGGCCTCCACCACCTTAACAGCTCAAAGTAATAGTCATCCTTTGCCAAGAGGTTTTGCCAAAGGAGAAAAGAAATTGATGCGCGAATATATCCGCCAATTAAAAAACCGATCGCCTGATGTTTGCGAGACGAATCCTCCTGCAAGTACAACAACTCGTTCAATGGCAGAATGGGAAGAATTACAAGCATTGGTTATTGCATGGACCAGTTTCCCAGAAATCTTATCTGAGATCGTAAGACATTCTAAAGACCAAGTAGAAGTGATCATCATCACACCTAATGCTGCAAGTGTTCAAAGTTACTTGACCAGCCAAGGGGTAGATTGGTCTACAAATGTCTCTTTTATAAATGATGATTATGATTCCATTTGGATGAGGGATTATGGCCCGAACACCGTGTATCTTGATCAAGTAGGAGAGTTGGTAATTGTAGATTGGATATATAATAGACCCAGACCGTTGGATGACCAAGTTCCTGAAAGTGTGGCGGACTATTTAGGTATTCCAATTTATTGCACATCGCTTCCGCCTAACGACTTAGTGCATACCGGTGGGAATTATATGTCTGATGGATTAGGGAATGGATTTTCCTCTACGTTGGTTTTGGAAGAAAACGATATGAGCAACCAATGGGGAACAAGTAATCATTCCGAAGAAGATGTTGAAAATATTATGGAGGCTTACATGGGGATAGATAACTATATTAAAATGGAAACTTTGCCTTGGGATATCATTCATCACATCGATATGCATATGAAGATATTGGATGAAGAAACACTCTTAGTTGGGCAGTATCCAGCAGGAATTGCAGATGGTCCACAAATAGAGGCGAACCTTCAATACATCATCGATAATTTTACAACTGCTTACGGCAATCCTTTCAAAATAGTTCGGATGCCTATGCCACCTGATGCTTCTGGAGATTATCCTGATTATCCAGGCAACAGCTGGTGGTTGGCTGGTGATTATAGAACCTATACCAATGCTGTGTTTGTAAATGAAACCATCCTTGTTCCGACTTATGAAGAACAGTACGATACAACAGCTCTTCGGATTTGGGAAGAAACAATGCCCGGTTATAATATTGTAGGTATCGATTGCAATGAAATCATCCCATTGGCTGGTGCCATTCATTGCATCACAAAAGAAGTTGGTGTTTCCAATCCAATTTGGATTACACACGAGCAGCCAAGAGAAGCTTGTGCGGAGGAATCTCTTTGGCTTGAAGCTCAAATTTTAAATAATCCTGGTCTTGATTCTGCAACACTTTATTATACCACAGATTTATCAGCGGGATACGAACCTTTGACCATGCATCAAGGAATAATAGGAGGCATATGGTTTGCCACCGTACCAGCACAAATGACAGAAGGGAATTTATATTATTACATAGAAGCAAATTCAGCTAGTGGAAAGACCATTACCAGACCACTTGTAGCTCCAGAAGGATATTTTTCGGTTCCTTTAACAAACTGCGCTCCTGTAGCAACGGTGGATTTACCTGAGGCACCGTTTAAAATGGAATCTGTCTTTCCAAACCCAGCTAGTGCAATTACTTGTATTCCTATTACAAGTAAAGAGAACCTTCAAGGTAGAATCGTTTTAACAGATGTTTTGGGAAGACCAGTGAAAGTAATCCATGATGGAATGATACCTGCCGGCGATACGAAATATTTTATTCATGCAAATAAATATGAGAGTGGAGCTTACTTTGTGAAATTGGAAACGCCTTTATTTACCAAAACCCAAAAATTGATTATAAAGTAATCTACAATAATACTTGCAGTCTGGTAAAATCTGATCTCATTGATATGCTTTATAATCAATGAGATCAGATTTTTTATGGATTAAACGAGCTAGAATATCATATTTTAACCCGACTGCTTATCTTTGTGTTCTAAATAACGAAACGATGCCTAAAATAAAAGCAATTACGACTACTTTAAAGACTGATCAAACTCCAGAGGAAGGGGTAATGAAAGCATATGAATTGCGGGATGAAAATGAAAACATAATTTTATTGGAAAATTATGATGAAGGAGGGAATATCGAAATGAAAATTGAAAGGACTTATGATGATAAGAATCGGGTGCTGGTAGAAAAACAATATTCTGTTGAAAAAGATCCTGACGAAGTTCACAGCTTTGAGTATTTTGAAAGTGGAAAACTAAAATCTCGAACGATTTTATATCGAGATAATTCCAAGACCTTTCAAAACTATTCTTATGATGAAGCCGCCAATACTGAAAAGGTTGAAATTGTAGATGATGAAGGAGAAGCGGAAGGAAGTGAATACAGAAGGTATTCTTCTGAAGGTAAAATATTGGAAGAAGAGATTCATGGTGATTTTGGATTGGAAGTGAAAACGGAAAGTGAATTTGATGATTTTGGAAATGTTTTGAAACGCACCACGGAAGACGGAGAAGGCTATATCGTTGATCATTTTTACAAATATGAAAGAGATGAAGAGAGCCGAATCCAAAACCTGAAAGTGATTGACGACGAAGGTCAATTGGTAAAGGTCATTGTTTATTTATATGATGAAAAGAACCGCATTTATGAACAGCAAATAAAAGATACGGATAGAGGCTGGGCATTCAAGGTGATTTGGGAATATGATGATAAGGACCGAGTAATTAAAGAAGAGCGAGCTGATTTTGGAGGAAAAGTTCAAGAAGTACAAAAAATCGTTTATGGTGAGAACGACTTAGTAACCCAACAAGAAAAGACAACGAGCCACGGCATGGAATTAAGCACTTTTCAGTATGATTTTTTCTAATGTTTCTTAGTCTTTGTCAATCTTATTACAAAACCTATTTTTGCGATATATAAAATATAAAAAACGCCTACTTTACAGTCGAAATAGACGTTTACTAAAGAAAAATATATTTATGAAAAATTTTGTTTGCTTATTTGTAGCAGTTGGTTTGTTCGCTTTTTCTTCTTGTGGAGATGATGATACGATGGACGCGCCAGTTTATACCATTAGTATTAATGATCCTACGTCTGATGATAAAAAAGTAGGAGATATGATTGATCTTAAGATTGTTGCAAGTGAAGCTAGTGCAGGAACCGTCCATCACATGAAGGTTAGAATTTATAACAAAGCAGACAACACTGAAATTTATAATAAACCAGATGATGCGCACGTACATGCTGAAAGTGGATCTTATACTTATGAAGATCAAATTGAACTAGCTGTTGATGCACATACCGATTGGATATTAGAAGCGAAAGTATGGGGTCATGATGCAGGTTTAGCTGAAAAAATTGAAACTGTTGAGTTTCACGTTCACCCACAATAAGAATATATTTATTTTCCCTTATAGCGTAAAAACTACTTTAACACACAAAATCCTTTGCATTGAATGCGAAGGATTTTTTTTTGGATTATCTGATCAAAGTTACACTTCCTTGGTAGGTCTTTATCTCCCCTTCATTTTGTAAAATTTCGATTTGATAAAGAAATACATCTGAAGCTTGGGCTTCATTTTTATAAAGTCCGTTCCAGCCTGTATCTGGTGTTTCATTGTCATAAACTAGGTTTCCCCAACGGTTCCAGATCTTAAAAGATTGAATTTCAAATTCACCTGAAACGATAACATTGAAATAGTCATTTAATCCATCAGAGTCTGGCGTAAATGCCTTAGGGATTTTAGTACTTGATTCATTTGCAAAGAGGGTCTTTTCTGATTCAGCTGTACAACCTTCTTCGGTCGTTAGAGTTACAGAGTAAGTATTTTGACCCAGTTCAAGAGTTGGTGTTATTTCTTGTTCGGTGACGCCTGTATTCCATTCATAAGTTATTTGGCCTTGAATATCTGCACTTTCTATTGCACGCAAAAGTACTTGATCTCCTTCAAAGAAATCTTCTTGATCTCCTTCACAAAATAGCTCAACAGAAAAAGCAGGGATAACTTCTACAAAAATGGATTCTTGAATCGATTCGCAGGCAGTTAGGAAACTCAATTCGTATGATTGAGATTGAATTGGACTTACTGTAATTGTGGAATCGTCTGGACCATCATAATCCCAATCATAAGTTCCATCCTGGTCAGCTGTCGCTGAAAGTTCTATCGTTTGGCCTTCGCAGATCGAAATATTTTCAGCTAAGTTTAAAGTCACCGCGGGAATTACTTCAATTGTAAATACAGTATCTAAAGGCGTACAAATTCCATTTTCGACCAATACAGAATAGTTAGTATTCACTTCTGGAAATACCAAAGGAGAGTTATGATTTATTGATAGATTCGGATCCGGTGGATTCGCAGACCAGCTGTATTGAAATGATGTACTTCCTTGTTCGTTTAAAATGATCGAATCTCCAAGGCATAAACTTGTTTGATCAGGTAAAGAAATGGAAATAGCATCGTTTACATTGACAAATATTCCACCAGTGATTGGACAAGATTCAATAAACGATTGGACTTCGTAAAAAGTGCTTTCCAATGGAAATGAAGATGGATTAGGACAGTTGTTACAAGACAACTCATCGTTTGGAGACCAGCTAAAATCATTTGCATTGGGATGATTGGCCAACAATTGAATTCCTTCTCCACCACAGATTGTACTATCTGAAACGGATACAGAAATTTGATCAATCAAGATTACTTCGTATTCGAATAAGGTGGTATCAAGGCAGTTTTCATTTTGAGTAATTCTGCGAAAAGAGCTGTTTTGATTTGCGACAAATTGGATTCCAGGGCCATCCATTTCAGAAATAATATTTTCATTAAAATCCCATTGAAAACTTAAGTTTGGAAAGTCCAAATTATTGAACTCAGCGATATCAAGAGTTATGGTATCTCCTTCGCAAAATGGAGAAGGAGTTGGAGCAGAATCAATTGCCAATTCTGGAAATTCATTGACCAGGACAAATACAGAATCGGCAAGAGCACACAAGTTGTTTTCGATATTGGCAACGAACCAAGAAGACTGATTCGGTTGCACAGTAATATTTAAATCATTGGGCTGTTCAATATCGTTTAATGAAGACCATTGGAATTGACCATTTGGAATGTTTGTACTGGCTGCTAAGTTAATCGAATCGCCTTTACAGATTGAAGTGCTGTCCATTAAAGAAGCACTTATTTCATACTGCAGTGGAATCAAATAGATAGAATCCGTAATGGTACATTCGGAAAGATTATTGACCGAGCCCTCAAGAAAGATCCACTGGGATTCAGATGGACAGGCTACTGTTATCTCTTCATTATTAATAGCAAGACTTGTTTCTGGACTCCAAGTATAATTATTTCCTCCTGTAGCAGAAAGTACCACACAACTATCTGCACATAGGTAGACCGTGTCTGAAGGATTGTCTATGTGAATTTCAGGTGCATCAAATAACTCCGCCTTAAAAACATCTAGTGTGACATTGCCACATCCAAAATTTGCAATTAAGTTGATTTCTATATTTTCAACACCTTCATCAAGCCCATCATTAATTGGTTGAATAGGAAAAATATGTTGTGTTTCTCCTGGTAGAAAAACAATGGTATCTGGAATATTTAAAATGTAATCGGTGTTAACAAGTGCAGAGCCACCCAGGTTGACCAGATAAAAAACGGTGTCTGGTAAAGGATTGGTAAGACTCACTTGCAATACATCATCGTTGCCCGTGCATCCTTCTACAAAGTATTCAACATCGGATGCAAAAACGATATCTATTTCTGGAATACCGCCTTTAATATCTGAAATGAAAACCCCGGAATCGAGATTTGGATCACCGCGATCACTGATTGCAAATTTCAAATGATAGGTGTTGCAAGGAATTACATTAATAGTTGCAGTCAAACTTTTTTTACTTCCTAAATAGTCAGAAGTAAACCCGTCGTACTCTGCGATTTGCCCGATTTCATTATTCCTATAATATTGCCAGTTGATAAAGTGATTGACACTATTGATCTGAACGGGGGTACCGCTTTCCGGAAGTGTTGCAATATTCAATTGATTATCCATTCCTGGGTCTCCCTCAATTCCATTTCCAGAAACCAACAGCGCAAAAATATCATTGTATTGTTGCCCTACGAATTCTGTATATTCTTCAGATCCAAAGATGTATTCAAACGTCAACTCATTTGTATTTACAAAAACATCCAATTCAACTACACAAGCATCAACGGAAGCACTTCCGTTTCCTAATAATCCGGATAAATAATCAAGGTCCTCGTCTCCTTCTGAATCAAAAGCTGTACTCACACCATTATAATTATTTGGTCCTACGGCGTCAAATACATTTCCAGTACTCAGGACAATTCCTTTGTCCAAGCCAAATACATCATCTGCCGTAAAGGTTCCCAAAGCTCCTTCTGCACAAATAATCGTATCAATGACAACAGTCGTTAAAGGAGAGGCAACAGATTCAATAATATTTTCAGCAGAGATATCACTGTCTACAAGCAAAGGTGTTTTTTCCTCACAAGGACTTACAGAACAATTCCATGTTCCTTTAAAACCTTCTAAACTTACCGAAGCATCAGAAATAAATTGAATAGTTAAACAACCAGATGAAGCTTGTACTTCATAGCAAACACCTCCACCACCTGATTGCACTTGATTGTTAATACCAGATAATTCACTTATCAATGGAGCATCAGTATTAGGGCCATCAAAGAACAGCAATCGATCTGAATTACCAAAGCCACTTATTACACTTTGCAAATGGTAATATTCCAAACCAAAAGTAATGCATTGGTTATTTGGAAAATCAGGACAGATGCTGAATACACTGTTTTCATCATTTAAGTAATCATATTCCGGTCCTCCGGAATCATACAAAGTACCACTGCATTTTCCAGTTGTAATATTTTGATTGATAGTAGTCGGCGGAATACGTTTTTGGATGCAAAGTTCGAAATTGCCCCAATTAGGACTATTGGTTAAACTGTAATCATTGATTCTTATAAAATAAGTTTCATTTGGATCGAGATCGAAAAGGTCAAATTCTAAAAATGTTGAACCATCTTCAGAATTGCTGCAAGCTAAAAGCGCCATTCCATCGAATTCACAATCTCCACGGTAAATGGCAATTTGTGGGTTTTGGATACCTTGATTTCCAGCAAGATCTTCTAATCCAATTACAGTTATCGTATAATCATTAATCGTATCAGAAGATATAAATTCAAACCAAACATCATTTTGAACAGCAGCATTACTCCAACAACTGGGAAAATTGTCATTTCCTATCTCCGAAGGTGTAGCACCGATATTTGTGAAAAGAGTTGATGATGGGCAATAGGGAACGGTCCCTAAATGAAAGACGGAAGAACAATCGTCATTTACAGGTTGGCCAAAAAGATGCATATTGACCAATATGAATATACAGAAGATGACAAGTGAGTGCCTCATCTAAATAATAGAATCAATAAAATAATTAATCTGAATAGGTGGAATGTGATTATTTGGAAAGGTAGAGGTGCAAAGTAACGGAAATCGACTTAAAAAGCAATCACTTACAGCTTTCCAAAGTAGCTTTTACCTGTTCGATGGAAGTGAATTTCTTTTTATTCTGCAAGACATTATCAATATAATTAATAATGTTGCTTATTTCTACATCACTCAGGTTCTTATTTCCAGCCATTGGCTGCGAAAATTCCACTCCATTTACCACAATATTACCTGACAAGCCATTGCGAATAATGCAGGGAAGTAAGTCAGCGTTATTGTTAAGAAAATCCGAATCTACTACAGGAGGATACAATTCTCGAAGTCCTTTGCCATCTTCACTATGGCAGTTTGCACAATGAGTATTGTATAAACTTTTCCCTTGGGTATACATTTCATTGCTGCATTGAATAGAAAAAGTAGAGTAGAGCAGTGTGAGAAATAGCAGAGCTGCTTTATTTTTCATTCAATAATTTTTCAATGTCTTTCATAAAACGATCGACATCTTCTGGATCAGTACCATTGCAAAAAGACCTTACATAACGATTTTCATCAACAAGAATGAGTCGTCCACTGTGGTCAAAACCACCTGGAGCATCCCCGTCCTTTCGAGCTGTAATGAAATAATCATCAGCCATGTCAAATATTTGATCTTCTTCTCCAGTAACAAAATTCCACTTGTCAGATTTAACACCTAATTTATTTGCGTAATTTTTTAATGCAGGAATGGTGTCATTCCGAAGGTCAATACTATGTGAAACCATTGCTACCTTATCGTTGTTCTCGAACTGATCATGAATCCGCAACATTTGCGCGGTCATTACGGGACAAATAGAAGGACAGTGTATGAAAAAGAAATCTGTCACATACACTTTGTCCGCAAAGCTCGCATTGGTTATTTTGACACTATCCTGATTAATAAATTCAAAATCAGGGATCTGATGATAGATCGTTTCTCCCGTTTTTTCATCCACATCCTTGTTGCCAAGAATAGGAAGTTTATCTTCTTGAGGTTCGTTGCTACAGGAACCTAAGAAAATAAAAATAAGGAGACAGATATTGGCGTAGTAAATAACTTTTTGCATGACTGGATAACACTTTATTCCAAAGATAGTTTATTGGCCACCGAAATACTATTGACCATATCCTCTTTAACTTTTGAAATGGATTCTACTTGAGCTTGAAGGTATTTTTCAGCTTCAGCATAGGAACTTGGATTCGAGGGCATTTTGTATTGGGCCATCCAATCAAACATTCCTTTGTCCGCTTTTTCTAAAAAAGCAATAGATTCAGTTACTTCCTGTTTAGTTGGATTTGTGTCTTCGGTTAAATCAACTACTTTCGCCTTTAAATTCCGATTTAATTTTTTGATCTCGGAAATCCTGGGCATGACCTCATCATGAATTTTCATAACCTTTTCATGCAGGTTATTGATTTCTTTTTTTTCAGAGTCAGACAAATTAGATGTTGACTCAGGTGCCTTTACGGATTGAGTGCAGGAAAAAAGAAATAGCCCTGTCACCAACCCAATGAACAATTTGTGCATAATTGGGAGTAATGTAATATTTGTTAGTAGTAAAAATTTGGTAAGCGCGATATATTACAATACTGGTTTAATAAAACCATCTTGAAAAATCAATTCTCTTAAAAGCCTAGATTAAGTTAAACTAAAATTAAAATGAAATGTTTACTTTTAATAGAAAATAGTCATAATATTTTTATTATTCTCAATATATGAAAAGGCACAGAGTTATAGTTTGGTTTCGACAGGATTTGAGAGTAGCTGATAATGAAGCACTTACAGATGCTATTAGAAGTGGGGAAGAAGTAATTCCTATTTACGTTTTTGATCCAAGAGTATTTGGAGGCAAGACTAAATATGGATTTCCTAAAACAAACAAATTCCGTTTAAAATTTATTATTGAAAGTGTTATTGATTTAAAAGCATCTTTAGCGAAAATCGGCCTTAATCTATTGGTTCGGACAGGACTTCCAGAAGATGAAATCTTTGACTTAGCCAGAAAAGCCAAAACGAGTTGGGTTTTTTGTAATAGAGAACGAACCTCGGAAGAAAAATCTGTTCAAGATAATCTGGAGAAAAAGTTGTGGTCTGTAGGGCAGGAAATTATCTATTCTAGAGGTAAGATGCTGTATTATACCCAAGATCTTCCCTTTCCTGTAACCCACTGTCCAGATGTATTTACCCAGTTTAGAAAAGAAGTTGAAAAGATAACTGCGGTCAGAGATCCGCTTCCAATTCCTGAGCCGCATGAAACTCCAGTTAGTGTGGAACTTGAAGCTGGTGAAATGCCAAGCCTGGCTTCTTTTGGTTTTGAGGACTTTGAATCCGATCCCCGAGCTGTGCTCAATTTTAAGGGGGGGGAATCTGCTGCTTTGGAACGACTGGATTATTATTTCCATCAAACTAAGTTACTTTCTAATTATAAGGAGACCAGAAATGGACTGATCGGAGGGGATTACTCTTCAAAATTCTCTTCGTGGTTGGCACAAGGTTGTATCTCTCCAAAAACAATTTATAAGGAGTTAAAAAACTACGAAGCAAGAAATGGGTCCAATAAATCAACTTATTGGCTGTTTTTTGAACTGCTATGGAGAGATTATTTCCGACTTATCGGCAAAAAATTCGAAAATAAAATTTTCCAAAAAGGAGGTACAAAGCAAGAAGTTAACCCAGAACTAAAAGATGATGTTCAATTGCTTAAACTTTGGACCGAAGGACGGACTGGAATGCCATTTATCGATGCCAATATGAAAGAATTGATGCATACCGGGTTTATGTCGAATAGAGGTAGACAAAACGTAGCAAGTTTTCTTGTCAAAGACTTAAAGGTGAACTGGCAAATGGGCGCAGAGTATTTCGAGTCCTTTTTGTTGGATTATGACCCTTGTAGCAATTGGTGCAACTGGAATTATGTAGCAGGTGTAGGGTCTGATCCAAGAGAAGATCGTTACTTTAATATCCTTTCACAGGCAAAAAAATACGATCCGGAAGGAAAATACGTAAAATTATGGCTCCCTGAATTGACTGAAGTGCCTAGCACGAAAGTTCACCGACCAGATACCCTTTCCGATGAAGAACAATTGGATTCTAAAGTGAGAATTGGGTCAGATTACCCAAAACCGATGATAAATACAGGGCGTTGGGCTTAGAATTGACCTACATTTTTACCTGAATTAGCCTATCCTAACTATACTCCATTCAAAACAATGCTAGATTTGACTACCAGTTAACTCTTAACGATTAATTTATATGCGATTAATCTACTAATTCGAATATTAAATTTAATTTTAAACCTTTAATCCAAATTGTGAAATCAAAGCAAATCATATGAAGAATTTAATTTTTACCCTTCTTTTTATAGCCAGCTTTTCTTTTGTATCAAATGGTCAGATTGTAATTACGGAGATTATGTACAATTCTCCAGATGCAGGTCAAGACTCAACTGAATACATAGAAATTTATAACGCTGGAACTACTGATGTAGATATCTCTAATTATTCCTTCACGCAAGGAGTTGAATATGTTTTTACAGCTGGGACAATTATGCCAGCGGCTTCTTATCTAGTAGTGACCAATGACGCTGCAGCTTATTCAGCAAGTTACGGTGTAGCAGCTTTCCAATGGGATGCAGGTGGCTTATCGAATGGCGGTGAAGATATTATTATTGTTGATGGTATTGGAAACGAAGTTGATTTAGTCGATTATTCTGATGGTGGAGATTGGCCAGATGCTGCTGATGGAACGGGGCCTTCTTTGGAGCTTTGTGATCCAAATGTAGATAATAGTTTGGCTTCTAACTGGAAAGCGAGTACCAATCCAACGGGAGTGATTTTCGAAGGGACAGAAGTCTTTGCAACACCCGGTGTAGCAAATTCTGTTAATTGTGATCCTACTCCCGACCATGTAATTACATTGGACGGAATTTTATTTACACCTAATAGTTTAACGATAAATGTTGGTGATTTGGTAGAATGGCAGTGGATAGGTGGCATCCATAATGTAGATGGCAATACAACAGATTATCCAAGTAACCCTGAATCATTTACGAGTGGAGATCCAGTGATGACTCCAAATTCTTATTCTCGAGTATTTACTTTACCAGGGACTTATAACTACCATTGTGATGTTCATCTTGGAGATGGAATGACCGGTGTCATTACTGTTTTACAACCAGATATTCCGGATATTGTTATCACAGAAATAATGTACAACAATCCAGGAAATGATGATTTAGAATTTATTGAATTGTACAATAATGATACTGATGCAGTCAACTTAGAAGGCTATCAATTTACAGAAGGAATCGTTTATACTTTCCCTTCTGTTACTGTAGCAGCTGGTGAGTATGTGGTAGTTTGTATAGATTCTTTAGCGATGGAGGCGAGTTTTGGAGTAACTGCTTGGCAATGGACTTCAGGCTCTGTTAACAATTCTGGAGAGGATGTGATTTTGGTAGATAATTTTGGAAATCAAGTAGACATTGTTGTTTATTCTGATTCAGCTCCATGGCCAGAAATTTCTGACGGAGAAGGTCCATCTATTGTTTTATGTGATGTAACAGCTGATAATATTGATCCTGCAAATTGGTCATTTTCAACTTCACCAACTGGAGTCAATTATGGCAATAGTCAAGGTGAAATCTTTGCTAGTCCGGGAATGCAAAATAATGCATGTGCTTTGGTTCCACAATTATTTTTGGAAGGAATTGCGGAGTCAGCAGGAGAGGGAGACGGAACAGCTTTTGTCAATGTATCAATGGCTGGTTTGGCAATGGGAGATAGTGCAAGTGTAGAATTGAATTTGGTAGTAGGAGGTACAGCTACAAATGGTGCAGATTATAATTATGTAGATACTGTTTTAACTTTTGTGGCAACAGAAGCAGGTGACCGAGTAACAAGAACTGTTGAAATAGAAATTCTTGATGATACAGAAGAAGAAGCGGATGAAACATTTACGTTGACCATCGCAAACGCTTCTAATGGTGCTGAAATTGCTACATCAGGTGACCTTACCGTTACAATTATTGATAACGACGGTATTCCTGCTTATCCAATTGGTCTAATTAGTACAACAGATGCAGAAGGAGTAGCGGATTCGTTAGATGTTGTTTGCGAAATTCAAGGAGTTGTATATGGCATTAATTACAGACCAAGTGGACTTTCTTTTACGGTAATAGATGAGGAGAATGATGGTATTAATGTCTTTAACTTTAACGATAATCAAGGATATACGGTAGTAGAAGGAGATGAGATTGTTGTAATTGGAACGATTGATCAATTCAATGGTTTACTCGAAATCATTCCAGATAGTATTGCGCTTGCTTCGACAGGAAACACTCTTTTTGACCCAACTGTAATTACAGTGATGGATGAAGAGGGAGAATCCCAATTGGTACGAGTGAATGGAGTGACTATGGTTGATCCTTCACAATGGGCAGGTGATGGTTCCAGTTATAATGTTGAAATTACCGATGGTACTAACAATTTTGTATTAAGAATTGATAGTGATTCAGAAGTAGCTTCAATGGCCGCTCCAACAGGAAGTTTTGATGTAATTGGAATCGGTGGTCAATTTGACAATGAATCTCCATTTACGGAAGGGTACCAAATATTCCCTCGATTCAATTCAGATATTATTCCAATAGTAGCACCTGTGATCATGGCTAACAACGACATGGTTGTGACTGATATCAATATGGATGTAACCATTAATTTATTGGGCAATGATAATTTACCTAATGAAATAACCAATCTTGGAATTGTTGATCAACCTACGTCAGGTATGCTTGTAGTTAATACGGACAATACAGCCACGTATTCTCCTGATATGGATTTTTGTGGCGATGATAGTTTCACTTACGAAATTTGTGATGCAATGGCTTGTGATACTGCAACAGTAAATATTACTGTGAACTGCGCGAATTCTTATCCATTGTATCCAATTGGTGATGTAACCGCTTTGGATGCTGAAGGTGTGCCTGATTCAATTGGCGTACAATGTGAAATCCAAGGAATTGTATATGGTATAAATCTTCGTCCGGGTGGCTTGCAATTTACCATTATTGATGAAAACAATCAAAGTGATGGAATCGGACTATTTAGTGGTTCAGAAAACTTTGGCTATACTGTAGCTGAAGGAGATAAAGTTTCGGTAACTGGTGTAATTGGCCAGTTCAGTGGTTTAACTCAAATCAACCCTGATAACGTTTCATTGATAAGTAGTGGAAATGGTTTATTCCAAGCGCTTGTTGTTGACGATTTGAGTGAAAATTCAGAGTCGAATTTGGTGAAAATGGAAGGAATGACAATTGTTGATCCTACTCAATGGACAAATTCTGGATCTGGTTTTAATGTAGCAATTACAAATGGTCTTGTGACTGTAGACATGAGAATAGATCAGGATGTAACAGATATTTATGGAATGGATCCATTTGATTTTCCATTTGATGTAACGGGTATAGGATCACAATTTGACGGAGATGCTCCTTTCGATTCTGGATACCAACTTTTACCTCGTTACCTAGCTGACATCGAAGAAATTGTAATTAGTACAGAAGAAGTTGATATTCAAAATTCTGTTCGCTTCTTTCCAAATCCAGCTGCTACACAGGTACAACTGTTAACAGAAGGAGATTTGGATCAAATAAGCGTTCACAATCTTTTGGGTCAAAAAGTATTGGATATTCAAAAGCCTGCTTCTAAGGAAACGCTTCAAGTAGAAGCTTGGCCTGCGGGGATTTATTCAATAAGCTTTGAAAAAGAAGGCGTGAATTGGACTTCAAAATTGATCGTTCAATAATCAATCTGAACTAAAGATTTAAGAATAATAAAAGAGTTGAATGAAGCATTGTGCTTTGTTCAACTCTTTTTTATTGAAATTTTGTTTTAGTTTTAAGAAGTTAAAAATGAATCGTTTAACTTCGTGTACTATGAAAATTCTTATACCAATTTGTAAAAAGTAAAATTCAATGGAGGTCAAACCAATCATAGGACTTTGTTTGTCAGGTGGCGGGGCTAGAGGGACCGCACATGTTGGAGTACTCAAAGCATTAGAGGAAAATGGCATTGTCGTAGAATATATTTCTGGAGCAAGTGCCGGATCCATTGTTGGTGCGATGCATGCTGCAGGTCTGACGATAGAGCAACAAATGGAATGCGTTCTATCTTCTAGTCTTTTGAAAACCTTTAGTATTGCTTTGCCCAATCAAGGCTTGACGGATTTGTCTTATTTGAAAACGCATTTATCTAAGTATATTCCTTTTAAAAATTTTCGAGAGTTGTATAAAGGTTTGTTCATCGCTGTATCAAATCTCAATACTGGAAAATTGGAAATGATAGAAGATGGACCATTGATGGATGCGATTGCTGCATCATGTTCAGTGCCTCTGATTTTTAAACCTGTAGAGATGAATGGTTCGCTTTACGTAGATGGGGGAGTCCTAAGCAACCTTCCTGTAAAACCTTTACTGCCGTATGTCGACAAGGTGATTGGTGTAAATGTAATGCCCATGATTCCTGAAGAAAAAAAGAATTTGGAATCCTATTTTGGGATTGGTTTCAGAACCATCCAAATGGGACTTTATGCCAACTCGACCCAAAGCTATGAATTATGTGATGTAGTTATCGAACCGAAAGAATTGTATAATTACAAACCATTTGATTTTAATCAGTTTGAAAAAATGTTTGAGATTGGATACAATGCAGCAATGGCTCAAATGGATGAGATAAAAAAGTTAGTGGAATAACGAAACTATGTACAAATCTCCTTCCAAATTCTCGTTTTGGTTTCTTCTTTTAAACTGCCTTTTATTTCTGCCTTATTTTTTAATGGATATTCCAAATTCTAACTTTTTTCCAATTAAAGGTGAGAACGAAAGCTTTTGGGATTTTTTATTTTTTCGAGAAAATATTGATCTGTTCCGAATACAGGCTGAGTTTTTTTTGATGACAATCTTCGGTATATTTTTGATCAAAAAAGGTAAAAGTATAAAGTTATTCCGGCGCCTTTTTATTGGACTTTATCTATTCCAATTTTTTATTCACCTCTACGAAGCGGCGATATATAAGATTTATTGCCATGACCCTCTTTTGTTTGATGATTTGATTTTGGCAAAAAATGTTCTTCCTATTTTTCTATTGGAATTTTCGTTTGGGAATCTATTTATGTATGTCCTAGCTATCCTTGTGTTTTTCTTGTTGTTTTATGGATTGGCCCTATTGCTTAAGACCTTTTTAAATACTTTTCATAAAGAATTATCCCCTTTGTGGATTCCATTGGTTGGAGGAATTTTATTGTGTTCCACAGCCTACAATTGGAACACAAAAGAATTGGTAATTAAAGAACAATCCAACTGGTTTATTAAAAAGATAACACGAAATACGGTTTACCTATATGATGGTCTTGACAAAAGGAATATTGCCCCCGCAGATAAAAAAGATTACGTTAGCTTCGAAAAGCTTGCACCAAATAAATTGAATACAAAACCAAATGTGTACTTGATTTTTGTAGAATCGTATGGGAGTGTATTGTATCGCAAAGAAGGATTGAAATCAAGCTTTTACAAAAACTTAAAAGAATACCAACGTACTTTAAAAACAAACGGTTTTTCTATTGGGTCTAATTTTTCAAATGCCATCAATTCTGGTGGTAAATCCTGGTTTGGTTATACGAGTTCCTTTACTGGAATTAAAATTGAAAACCAAAGACAGTATGACCATCTTGTTTACGATCATCCAGACTACCCACATCTCATAAGGTATTTTAATTTTCAAGGTTATGATACCTATCGAATGAATACGATCAGAGATGAAAAAACAAGGCATTTAATTCCATTTGCTGCCTATGAGAAGTTTTACAATTTTGATCATTGGATAAAATATGAAGACATCCCTTACGAAGGGCAAACTGCAAAAGAATTCAGTACGATTCCTGATCAATATGCGTTGAATTATTTTAAAAATAATTTAATCCTAAACAGCAACAAACCAAGTTTCTTATTTTTTATCACCATGAGTTCTCATTCTCCATGGATCAATGCTGTGCCATTTGTTGAAGACTGGAATACATTAGATCAACTGAATCTCGACTATGAAAAACCAACAGGATTATTGCCTGGATTTGACTCGAAGGCCTATTTGAAAGCGATGAATTACCAATGGGATTACCTAGTTGATTTTATGATTAAAAATGAAGAAGAGAATGCCGTTTATATTTTGATTGGTGACCATCAACCTCCATTGATTACAGGATTGAAAGATGGCTATGCGACTCCGTTGCATATAATCAGTAAAAACAAGGAATTCGTTAATGCTTTTTATGAGGATGGATTTCAAAATGGATTAACGCTGAAGGAATACGAATCAGATTTGAATCATGAAGACTTATACGAATTATTGATTCAGAAAATGTCAGAGGTCTTTGGAGAAAACTAAATGCAAATTAATTCAATTCAACAAAGGCTTCTTTTACGTTTTTGATTTTTACATCAATATTTTCTTTCAAAGTTGTAGCAAGGCTTAATCCTAAATAATCAACTTTGATCGGGAAAGATTTGTGTTTCCGGTCTACCAAAACTGCCACTTCTATTTTTTTAGGAATAACGTTCATCAATGGTTTTAATGCATAATAAATGGTTCGACCAGTATTGGCTACGTCGTCTACAATGATGATTACTTTGTTCTTTAAATCCTTGATTGGGATTTCTATGGTGACTTCTTCAGCAAGTGGCTTAGCTGGGTTTAAACGAATTCGGGTTAAGGTGAATTGAATATCAGTTAAAGACAAGAGTTCTTGCAAAAGCATTTCTGCAAAATGCATCCCATTATTATTAATCCCGGCCAGAATTATCTCTTTTTCATTATAATTGTTTTCCAGTATTTCATAGGCCAGACGCTTCAATTTTTGCTGTATCTGCTTTTGATTGAGAAGCTTCATGATATTTATAATTTTGTTAAACCAGGATAATTGTTCTTCAGCACAAATTATTTAAAATTGGTATGAATAAAAATTAATAGGACAATGGTTTTTTTAGCAATGATAATGATTGTAAATTTAGCCTATACAGCTATAAGAATTCAACTAAATAGGCATTAAAAACTCTTTTTTATTGAATTAGTCTTAAAACTTAATATTTAGAATGGGAATTTCACAGATATTTTTTGCAATAGTTACCATTTATGCCTTGTGGTCTGCCTACAAAAAGTTTATGGGGATTAGAAGGAATATTTTTCTTGGAAAAGACGAAGATTTAGGTGGAGAGGAAGGCAAACGCTGGAAAAATGTGGCATTGGTTGCTTTTGGTCAGAAAAAGATGTTCAAAAGATGGATTCCCGCAGTATTCCACTTTTTTATTTATGCTGCCTTTCTGATGACTCAAGTCGAGCTGATAGAGATATTTATTGACGGTTTTTTCGGAGTGCACCGTTTCTTTGCACCCTATATCGGAATTCTTTATCCCATTATTATAAGCGTTATTGAAATCCTTTCTGTTTTAGCTTTCGTAGCAACTTTCGCCTTTTTAGCCAGAAGGAATTTACTGAAGATTCCAAGGTTCCATAAATCAGAAATGAGTTGGTGGCCAAAGCTAGATGCTAACTTGATCCTTTTTGGTGAATTGGCACTTCTCATCGGAATCTTTTCAATGAATGGAGCCGATACCGTTTTACAAGATTTAGATCCAAAACATTACCCTGATACAGGGTTCTTGGCGATCAGTGGATGGCTAGGACCACTCTTGTTTGGTGGATTGAGCGAAGGTTGGTTGATGTTGATTGAACGATCAGGATGGTGGTTGCATATTCTTACTGTTTTGGCATTTATAAACTATTTACCTATTTCTAAACACCTCCATATTTTACTTGCCTTTCCAAATGTCTATTATGCGAAGTTAACACCAAACGGACAAATGGAAAATATGCCTGAAATCATGAATGAGGTTAAATCCATGATGGGATTGACAGAAGATACAGGTGAAGTTGCTATGGACGAAGAACTTCCAGAATTTGGGGCCAATGATATTTTTGGTCTGAGTTGGAAAAATATCATGGACGCTTACACCTGCACAGAGTGTGGGCGTTGTACGGATATGTGTCCGGCAAATATTACAGGCAAGAAACTTTCCCCAAGAAAAGTCATGATGGATATTCGGGACCGAGCGGAAGAAGTGGGTGCTAATTTGGACAGTGGTCAATTTAAGTATATGAAAGAGGAGGACCGCAAAACAGCAAAGGCGTTGACTCCAGACAATTATGACGACGGGAAATCTCTATTTGATTATATCAGTACAGAAGAATTGCATGCATGTACGACTTGCAATGCTTGCGTAGAAGCTTGTCCTGTTTTGATTTCTCCTTTGGAACCAATTTTGAAAATGAGAAGGTACGAGATTTTGACAGAATCAGCTGGACCTTCAGATTGGTTGCCAATGTTCAATAGCATTGAAAATAGTGGGGCAGTTTGGGCATTAAGTGAAGACAGAGATAAATGGGCGACCGATGCTGTAAACGCAGAAAAAACAGAATAATAAATTCAATCCTAAAAACTTCTAATTCTAAAGTTATAGTTCTACTCGGCAGAAATGTTGAGGCTTTTTGACTTTTTTTAAACTAACTATGATATGAAGTATTTAACAACTCTTTTAGTTTGCATGATCACCGCTTTTACGGTTTATGCACAGGTTCCTGATTTTATTGCAGAATTGGAAAAGGAATTTCCTTTGTTGAGTCCTTCGGGAACAAACGATGTAAATGAAGAATTCCTCTTGGACTCTTTAATTTGCACAGGATTGATACCTAATTCTTCCGATTTTGGACCAACACAAAGTATCTATTATTCGTATGACGGGCAAGGACGTTTGGATACCATCTTAGGCAAAATCTTTGATGTTGCGACAAGTTCTATTTCAGCACAAAGCCTTAGTACTTTTACTTACTCAGGGGATACTACTTTTTTCTATCGTTCTGTCTACGATTTTCCGAACAATCAATACGTTCCGGTTACAAGGTCCATAAGTACATTCGATGGAGATGAGAATCCTATAAATTCACTTGTTCTCAATTGGGATGCGAACTTAATGGATTATGTTGTTGATCGATTTTTTACTTACGAACATAATGCAGCTGGTTTTCAAACCGAATTTATAAGTGCTGTTTGGGATCCTGCTCAACAGGAATTTGTAAATAGTTTTCGTTCCCAAAATACTTACAATGCGATGAATGTTTTGGAGCAAGAATTGAGCTTTGGTTGGAATACTGAAATGATGATTTGGCAACAAGCAAACCGAAAAACAAATTCAATAATTAGCGATTCTTTAATTGATGTAACTGTTTTCGAAAATTGGAATGGTACAGATTGGCAAGGTTCTTCAAGAGATAGTTTTACTTATACTTTTGCAGGAACACGTCTTTTTCGAGATGTATTTTACTTCGATTTTAACATCAATGATTGGCAACAATCTAGTAGAGAATATTACATCTATCAAGATGGCTTTGCAGCAGGAGGATTTATTCAAAATGTTGAAAATGGATTGTTGGTTAACTCAAGCAGATTTAGGTCTGACTTAACGATTGTAGAAAATAATCCATATGCAGTTGAATCTTCTTCAGAGTTGTGGATTGATGATGTTTGGGTAGAACAATCTCAATGTGATTTTTATTGGAATTTTGTAGAGACAACAGCTGTTGATGATTTGGAACCTTTTGATCGATTTTGTAAAATGGCAAATCCATATTCCATTGGTGGTTTGATTAATTGTGAAATGGATTTAAGCAAAAAGTATACGCTTAGGGTATATGACCTTATGGGAAAAGAAGTCATTCGCCATGCAATCGGAGGGGAGGGATCGTTTAGTTTAAATAAAGAACTTCAACCTTCCATGTACATTATGGCCTTATTTGATGGCCAGAATTTAGTAAGCAAGAACAAAGTGATTGTTCATTAAAAATAATCTATATTTAAGGAATGTGTAAGCAATAGCTTATTGTTTACATGTTCTTAAGCGAAAAAAATAGACTACAATATGTCGCAAGGACTGAATATTCCAAGAATGGCCGATATGGCAGCAGCAGGAAAAACGCCAGAAGTTTTGTTCTGGGTGGGTTGTGCTGGCAGTTTTGATGCACGCGCACAGAAGGTGACCGTTGCATTTTGTAAAATCCTGAATGAAGTAGGAGTAGAGTTTGCCATACTTGGCAATGAAGAATCCTGTACAGGTGATCCCGCCCGTCGAGCTGGAAATGAATTTGTATTCCAAATGACGGCATTGCAAAACATTGAGACTTTGAATTTGTACAAGGTTGAAAAAATAGTCGCAACCTGTCCGCACTGTTTTAATATTTTAAAAAATGAATATCCTGCATTGGGAGGCAATTATGAGGTGATGCACCACACTCAATTTTTGGAGCAACTCATGAAAGAGGGACGATTAAAAGTAAGTGGGGGAGCTTTCAACGGTAAAAAAATTACCTATCATGATTCTTGTTATTTAGGAAGGGCCAATAATGAATATGTTGCTCCAAGAAACTTGTTGGAACAATTGGATAATAATTTGGTGGAGATGGAACGAAGCAAAACCAAAGGGCTTTGCTGTGGAGCGGG
>CALIAG010000172.1 GCA_938041325.1 uncultured Saprospiraceae bacterium
AAAAACAACCGCATCGTAATCCTGTAAGGTTACAAGGACGTTTGTACCAGCGCCTGATTGGATCACTTCGTCTCCCAAATTTGCAGGGAGAAAATATTCATATGGACTTGGCCAGCCTGGAAAACCTACACACTCATTTAAGTTATTTGGATACCAAGCAACATTGTCTACAAAGAATTCACCACCTCCTATCGAGATCGATTCAATTGGTCCGTAAAATGTAACTCTTGTACCACTTGTTTGACCAATCGGTGTCAAGAATTCGACCGAAAAGCCTTCGGGTAAAAGCGATTCAAAATCAGAATTGGAAGAAAATCCAATAATTGGATAGATGTCATTAATAATTACTTGAGCATCAAGATTCCAATCCATATAGTCAAAACTTACCGCAGCTGGCAGCTCGTCAAGGACAGAGAAATCAAACTTGGCAGGTCCAAAAGCTGTAAATATATTTCCACTTCCAAAACCCCAAGTCGCTTGACCGTAAATACCTGCATTGGAATTGTTGATTGTATCAAAAGGAGGCCATTGATTATAGAAAGGAGCTGCGTATACAGGAATACCTTTTGTTTCAAAGAGAAAATCTCCTGTATTTCCAGACCAGCTGTCCTGGTTTTCAAATTCTTCAAAATCAATTACATTTTCTCCAAGTAGAACACCATCATTGCATTCGTTAAAGAAGGTGATAGAAATTATTTTTCGATCCGGTGCAGAAATAACAAGTTGGTCAAATTCGGGTGTGTCTTGGGTTTGAGAAAACTGGATGTAGTTAAAACTTTCAGATTTGGAATCAACGACTTGTCCGTCATTCAATAAATAGCCAATCACACAAGGATCTGCGCCGGAAGAATTATTAGAAAGATAATCCAACTGAATTCTAATATAAGTAGCAGGTCCTTCAAATTGAGATAAATCCACTGACAAGGAAGCGCCTTGCAAATGAAGAGAAGGAGAGCCATTGTAATTAACTGTTGAAAAATTACATTGATAGGGAACGCAATCTTCCTGAAAGCTTGGAATAACCCTCAAAGTCACATCCTCAACCATCCAGTCTTCATTACAACTAGAGGGAACCTCGTCGTAGTCAAAGTTGATTATCCGATTGCATTGTCCCCACAGACTGATATTGCTTATCAAAAGGGTGGCCACCACTAAAGAGAGAGAAATTATCGTGTTGGGACGTCTGCTAAATATGTTGGTTGAAATCATGTTGACTTGAGTTTTGAGCTTTATGGTTTTCTGCACATTACAAAAGTGTCCCAAATAGAATAAATTATGAAGAACTTTTTCATTTGATTTTTGTAAAAAATACTTGTATTTTTAAGTCGTATTAAATACTAAGTATTTGTTTTTCAGGGTGTTATGTGATTTTTATTTTTGGAAAAAAACCATTCTTTTTGTGAAAGATAACCGACTTTTTAACCTTTTAAGGTCCTTTTCTAGAAAAGAAATGACTCGTTTTCGGGAATTTTCAGCTTCTCCGAGCTTTAATAAGCACAAAGATGTTCAAAATTTGGTGTGTGTGCTGGATAAGTATTTTCCCGTATACAATGAAAAAAACTGCAATCGCAATCGTCTTTTTAAACAACTTTTTCCTGGGGAAGACCATGATCAAGCTAAATTGGCCTTGATTTTTACCTATACAATTAGAACTGTGGAGGATTTCCTTATTCAAGAAGAATTTAAGGATTTAAAAGGGTTTAAAAAAATATTACTCTTACGAAAACTGAGAAAGATTGGACAGTTTAAGTTTTACGACAAAGTATTAAAAAGCCACAACAAAGACTTGAAGGATTCTGCGTCCAAGGACAGCAATTATTATAACCTGACTTATTTAACTGCCACAGAGGCGGATCAGTTTTATACGGAGAAAGCAGCTTTTGAAAAAAACAACAGCATTCTGATAAAACAAGATAATCTCGATTACTTTTATTTTTCAGAAAAATTGAAAGATGGCTGCGAGATGGTTCAGCGATCTAAAATGTTTCAAGTCTCTTTTAATCCCGGTTTTTTGGAATCTATTTTGGAAAAGATCGAAGCTGATTTGAGTGCTTATGTAGAGATTCCTCCAATCATAATTTACTATCGAATTTTCAAAATGCTTACAGAGCCTGATCCTTCTTACTTTTTTAAAGCAAAAGATGCGATTGGAAAATTCGAAAACTACTTTCTCCATGACGAGAAAATCAATTTGTACAATTATCTTCAAAATTATTCAATTCAACAAGTGAACTTAGGCAGCAAGGATTTTTTAAAAGAACTTTTTGAAGTTTATAAATTACAATTGGAAAAGGGATTCCTGTATCTGAATGAAACCTTGCCAGAATGGTATTTTAAAAATATCGTAAGCAATGGATTGCAGTTGAAAGAAATGGAATGGGTGAAAGATTTTATTGAGCAATACAAAGTAAAATTACATCCGGATGTTCTTGAAAATGCGTATAGCTTTAATCTGGCTTCTTACTACCATGCAACTGGCCAATACCAAAATGTTTTGGAGTTGTTATTAAAAGTGGAGTATACGGATATTCGGTACAGTTTAGGAGCGAAAATTCTTTTGTTGAAAACCTATTATGAAAGGGAAGAGTATGAAGCATTGATTTCATTGTCAGATTCTTTTAAGCAATATTTAATTCGAAACAAGACCATTGCAGAAATTAAAAGAAAGGGGTATAATAATCTAATCCGACTAAGTAGAAAATGCTTTCAAGTAAAAATGAACAAAGCGTTCACCTCTTCAAACAAACACAAAAAAGAGGTTCAGAAATTACAGGATTTATTAAAAAAGACAGAACCCATTTTTAATCAAAGTTGGTTAGAGGCCAAACTATCAGAGTTGTAAATACTACGCATGTAAGTTGTTTTAACGTCGGCTAACTCCCTTTTCATCATTCTAGTTCGATTTAAAGGCATAGGATTTGCTTCATATAGATTAAATTATTAATTTGAACCGAGACAAAGACCTCAATCTCACCTCAAGGTAGAAATACCATCTATTGTAAACCAATACTAACCCTCAAATACCAAAAGAGAAAAGGGCTATTTTAGTCATAAGGCTTTACGCAAAATTTTAATCGGGTAAACGGAATAGAAATGAAGTTGTTTAAAACTTAAGCAAGGTTACATCGCTTTTTGCGACTGTATTTAAGCTACTTCTATAAACTAAAATTGAATGAGAACTAATTCATTTGTAATTTTGTCGATGCTATTTTTGTGTAATGTAACAGCACAAGACTGGCAGACTTTGCAAAACCCACAGACCATTGAGCTAGAGTCATCTGCTGTCGATCAGACTTTTAATTTAAATATCTTATTGCCAAAAGATGCAGAAATTAAGTCGAATCAGAAATACCCTTTATTGATATTCTTCGACCAACAAAATACGAGTATTTTTTGGCACAATTGCCGTACAGTAGATCGCTTGATTTATTCTGCGCAAATCCCTCCAAGCATTGTTGTAGGGATTCCTTTTGATAGCAAAAGGTTGTATTATACTTCGTTGGAAAAGGGGAGTGAAAAAACTGGTGGAATTGAGAAAACATTGGCTATGATTTTTGAGGAATTGGTTCCTCAACTTAAAGCTAAATACGGCGTTGCAGAATTTACCTTATTGGTTGGGCATTCAAGAACAGCTTACTTGACCGATTACGCGGTCGCAAAATACATGGATAAATTTAACGCGGCGATTTCCTTTAGTGGATTTAATAAAGATGGTGGGACCGATTATGAATTGTCCAAAGCTTTTGAATCGAGATTGACAAGCACGGAATCTTCGGGCCACAATTTCTATTATTACGCATCGGTAGGAGATAAGGAAGAGCATGCGAATTATGTGGAACCGATCAAGTCTTATTTAGAAAAAAATACAATTCCGGATTATTTTAAATGGAAGTTTGAAGTTGTTGAAGGCGGGAATCACATGGGGGTACCGTCCATTTCTATCGGGCCGGCGCTAACACATATTTTTAAAGATTGGTCAAGCCTTTTGTGGGACTTTATGATGGAAGATAATTTGGCAGCGGAGGAGCAAAGCTTAGCAACCTTCTTATCTTATTTTGAAGAGTTGAATCAGAAATACAATTCTAATTTGCAACCCTTTCCAATGCAGATCTGGTCCATCGGATCCAAGTATGAATATGCTTATGATAACTTCAAAGCATCTTCAGCGGTTTTTAGAAAAGGAGTAGAAATCTATCCCAATAATTACAACTTCAAAGTCGCAGTTGCAGAGGCTGAACAAAAGCTAGGAAATTATAAAGTAGCAATGGAATATCTGCAAGAAGGAATGAAGGATTTGAAAAAATCTAAGCACCTTTCACCAAAAGAAAAATTATCGTCGATCAGCGATTTGCAAAAGAAAATTTCGAACTTAAAATCGAAGTGGAAGTAGGTTTAGTTGACTACGAATTAAAAAACAAACAGTCGAAAGAATCAAGGTTTTCGAAAACCAAAAGAATCACGAATTACCGAAAACAGAAAGAACTACGAACTCCCGAAAACCAAAAGATTCACGATTTTCGAAAACCAAAAGAATCACATCCTACCGAAAACCAAAAGAATCACATCCTACCGAAAACCAAAAGAATCACGTCCTACCGAAAACCGAAAGAATCACGAACTCCCGAAAACCAAAAGACTCACGTCCT
>CALIAG010000173.1 GCA_938041325.1 uncultured Saprospiraceae bacterium
GATCGCTTCTTCAATTTCTTTTGATAATGCTAAAAAATTATTCAATCGTTCTTCCGATTTCCTAATTTTATTTCCAATCGTTTTATTTGAAATTTTCAGTTGCAACTCCGTTTCTTTCAGCATACTTGCATACCGTTTGTCAGCTCCGAACAAAGCGCTTTTTTCTTTTTTAAGCTTATCGCGCTCTTCTATCAAGGACTGCAATAAATTAGCAGCCGCTTCATATTCTAAAAAGGCCATCAGGTACTCTTGCCGTTCCTTTTCTAAGGCGGCTTCTTTATTTCCCATTACTTTTACAAAAAGATTAACCAAAGACATCTTTCCTAATTTGTCAAGATCTATAGTTTCTTTCTGTAAAATTTTTTCCTGTCTTTTTACTTCTTTTTTTTGATCGGATATTTTAAACTTGAGTGCTTCCAGATGGATAGAGATTTTCTCTACCCTTCTTAGCTCTTGGAATGCTTCCTGGAGTAAACTCATTGTTTGAGGGGGATTAATTTATGTGGGTTGGTAGAAACAAATTCTATTTTTATGCCATAGTTGTAAACACATTTTGCACATCATCATCGTCTTCAATCTTTTCCAATAATTTATCAACATCTGCCATTTGTTCTTCTGTCAATTTTTTAGTCACATTCGGAATTCTTTCAAATCCGGAAGAAATAATTTCCAATCCTTTTGCTTCCAAAGCACCTTGAATCGCGCCGAAAGATCCGAAAGCTCCATAAATCATAATGTCTTCTTCGTCTACAAAAACTTCCTCTGCACCGAAATCTATCAATTCTAATTCTAACTCCTCAGGATCCAGTTCTCCTTTATTGATTTTAAAATGACAATTGTGATCAAACATAAATGCTACAGATCCATTTGTTCCTAGACTGCCATTGCATTTATTAAAATAGCTTCGAATATTGGCAACCGTCCTTTGATTGTTGTCGGTCGCTGTTTCAATAAAAACGGCAATACCATGCGGTGCATAGCCTTCAAATGTTGCCTCTTTATAGTCAGATGTATCTTTATCCGTAGCTCTTTTTATGGCCCTTTCGACATTGTCCTTAGGCATATTGGCAGCTCTAGCGTTTTGGATACATGCACGAAGGCTGGCATTGGTTTCTGGATCAGAGCCTCCAGATTTTACTGCGATTACGATGTCTTTTCCAATTCGGGTAAAGGCTTTAGCCATTTTGTCCCAACGGGCCATTTTTCTTGCCTTTCTGTATTCAAATGCTCTTCCCATGGTAAAATTTTATAAGTATAAATTCAAAATCAATAGCAAAAATAACGGAATTTCACGTTTGAAAAAAGGGATTGGGAAAAAATAAGAAGAAATAAAGCGGAAATTGTTGGAAATAAAGGGGAATTACTCAAGGATATGGAGTAAAATGTTGAGAATGTCATACTCGACTAAATCCTTCAATTATAGTCTGGATTATTATCGCCAGAGCTAATTGTATATTTTTTGAAATTTTAATTCAATCAGCTCTTTATAATACAATTTCATTTTTTTTGACAAGAAACTAGTAGAAATTATTTCAAACCACTCTTTTTTAACTCCTTCAAATTTACCAAAGATATTTTTGATGGCTTGGGGATTAATACCGCTTGTGGTCATCGCTGCTTCAAAATCTTTCTTTTTTATTTTCTTCTTTTTACCATTTAAGTTCAATGCTAATTCTTCATCATCTCCTTCAACAACAAGTTCAGAAGCTACTAAATCATAAGCAGGACATAGATTATATTCTTTATTCTCATTTTTTAATAAGGAGAAGTTTTTTAAATGCATATCGTTGTTACCTGTTAGATAACAAAACAGAACGAGTTCATAAAAATTCACTTTTTCAAATCCTGGATTTTCTGCATATAAATTTATAGCCTTCGCTATTTGTTCATATGATCCTTTGTATTTATGCTCAGTTTGTCTTTCGGTCAATTGACACATATCCTCCATATGATATTTCCTTTTTTTCGATCGGTCAACTCTTTTAGTAATGTAAGCTAGTTCTCCTGATTTCAATCTAATTAGAGAATGTGGAACTGTTTTTATTTTTACACTTTCTGCTAAGTGCATAGTTACATCTTCTATTTCTGGAAGTTCTTTATATAATTTTGTTTGTGGTTTTAATATATATTGTCCCCAAAGACCTACTATTGTGAATTTCTCGGTAGTAGAATCATTGGTCATTTTCTTGTTGACTAATGAAAGTTTAGGTTGTACACCGGTTATGGTTTTTTGACTTTTGACAACTTGCTGCGCCAATCTTAACATATCACTTTGTGAAAAGTCAAGTTTCGGTGGAAGTTGGTTACCAAAGAACTTTATACTACAGCTTTTGTGATATTCGAATTCGCTATATTTTCTGTCCTTTATTTCTTTATGGCAGTATAAACATCTATTCATTTTTTCTATCATTTATTTCTTCAATTGAAACAGCTCCTATACAATCTCGGCAAGTTGCTAATAGTATACTCATTCTATCCCTTGTATCAAGTTTCCAGTTTTTCGCAGCGATATCTAGTAACCATCCTTCAGGTATCAACCCATCAAAAAATGGAAATAGAATTTTGCTTGAATACTTTTCTGGCTTCAAAGGTATAGTGAGGCTTATGGCTTCGGGGTCATCTGAATTCAAATATTGACTCTCATAACTGAAATGAAATCCATCTTCATCTTCCGTTAAAGTTCCTGCAAACTCGTCATGCATAAATACTTTTGCTAGTCTCATTGTCTATCGTATTTTACCGGTCCCAACTCATAACCAAATAAGTCTAAGACTAGATTGATTTTATCCATTTTTAGCGTTGTTTTACCTCTTTCTAATTCTCTTACAAACCTAAGCCCAACTCCAGCTTTTTCCGCCATTTCTTTCTGAGTGAGTTTTAAAGATTTTCGCTTTGTCCTCACAAATTCGTTTAATGATAGTTTATCCATATCCATATTGTACCTTTTCGGGTATAAAGTTAATCTTTTCAACTATAAAAACCCCGAACGGGTATAAAAAGTTCAAAAAAATAAAAATATGTACCCGAATGGGTATAAAAAGATAGATTAGCTATGAAATGTACCTGATTGGGTATGTTTTATTTAGGATTTAGTCAAATATTAGTGGCTATTCAGTATGGAATTGCTGTAAAAGTCTTTGGATCGATTAAAAGAAGACTGATTTGTAATTCTTGGAAAGTTACTTTACTCTAAACAAAATTTGGCATCCAAGCTCAACTGCCTGAATGCCAAATTCAATGTAAAAATCCAATCCGGTATTTAAAAAAACATTAATGCTCTTTTTTCAACAACTCCGGGAATTTTGCTTTGAAGCGATTCAACCTAGGAATGGAAACATGCTGGACATATGGGTTTTCTGGATGATTGGCTTCATAATCTTGGTGGTAATCTTCCGCATCCCAAAACTTCTCAAAAGGCAAAACTTCTGTTACAATTTTATTGGGATAAATTTTTGCAGCTTCTAGGCTTTTTATGGCGTCCAAAATTATTTTCTTTTCTTCTGCATTTTCGTAAAATGCAATAGACCTATATTGTGGTCCTTTATCGGGTCCTTGTTGATTGAAAGTTGTTGGATCGTGGGAACCGAAGAAAACCGTTACCAAAGTTTCAAACGAAACTACGGCAGGGTCGTAATAGACTTCAACTGCTTCTGCATGCTTCAGTGTACCCGTTCCAATCAATTCATAAGTTGGATTCTCTAAGACTCCGCCAGAGTAACCGGATATCGCCTCTGAGACGCCTTCTACACTTTCGAAAATTGCCTCTACACACCAAAAACATCCACTTGCGAAATAAGCTTTCGACGCACTTTTTAGATCTTCGCTTTTCACCATTTTGGCTTTAGCAACTTTGGGTGCTTTAGTATCCTGATTTTTGTTGGCTGTTGAACAAGAAACCAAGAAGATACTCAAAGACAGTAAGCTTAGATATTTAAAGATTTTCATAATTACAATTTTACATTTCGAGTGATTAAAAGGAATACGCTTTCCTTTCCTAAAGATATAAACTCCAAAATGACAAAAGTAGTTTAAAAGAAGAATTCTTTTTTTTGAAATGTCTGAATAGTGACGTCCTAAAAAAGCAATGCAGCGGTGGGAAATACACCGCTGCAAAAACGCTTTCTCAAAAAAATCAAAATTTGAGCCTCATAGTATGTGATATCTTAAATTTCTCTATCGTTGTATTTGGATGTAACCTGATCTTATGTTTCCGTTTCCTTCATCGAAAAGGTAAAAATAAGTACCATCAGGAATATCTTTGCCATCAAAAGTTCCGATCCAACTGTTGTCGTAACCTGACATTTTATAAATCATATTCCCCCATCTGTTGAAGATCAAAAGTTCGTTATTCGGAAATCCTTCAACTCCTTCGATCACAAACGAATCATTGATTCCATCATTATTTGGAGAAAATGCATTTTTAACTTCTAGTTCATCACAAGCGATATAAACATTGACTGTTGTGGTATCACAACCTCCTTCATTACAAATCGCATAGCGGAATTCATCCGGAGAAACCATGTTACAGTACTCTGGAGTTGGCGTATAAATAATTTCATTTGCAGCCGTTACGATCACTGTTCCATTGTCACTTTGCTCGACAATATATAAGGTATCTATTGTTCCCTCAAAATCATCATTGCCCATTACATTTAGCAATACTGTTTGATTCTCTAAAATGGTATCGGTGTCCATATTTGCCACTGGCGGATCAAGTACTGGAACATCAGTCACGGTTACCGTAAGGTAAGTCGTATCACATAATCCACTTGCATCACAAATAACCAAACAAGCATTGTCTGTACCTGGAGTAACTCCCGTGTATTCAACACAATTGGTCGTCTGATTCAAAACAAAATCTGCAAAACCTTGATTATTCGAACCACAGGCATCTGTGAATGATACTACAGATCCAGGCAATTCACTTGTGTCGACACATAGGTTACCCGTTTCTCCAACAATTACCGTTTCTGATACGGCATCTGGATCTACACAACCTAAGGTAACATTCAAAGTATCTGAACATCCCGCGGATGCATTTGTAAATATCAATTCGTGTGTTCCAAATCCAAGGTAAACAATTACACTGCTATTGGCTACACAATCATCAAAAGGAACGGTGTATAAAATACCATTGTCTGTCATTGTATAATCTGCTAAAGCAGCCGCTGCCACATCAATGCAAACCTCTATTGGTCCTTGACAATCTTCTGTGTTCATTACAACCTCTTCAACAGAAATCAAAGTAGAACAATCGTCTGGACATTCTATGATTGCATCCAATACATCGGAGCAACCGGTTGTAGTATCCGTAAATATCAATTCATGCGTTCCTGTTCCTAATTCGATCGCAAGAGCATTAGCAAGGACCGTTTCTGATGGGCTCATAGTCGTTGGTGTTCCTCCTTGAGAGATGACCAAATCACCATAAGTATTTGCAGTTGATCCACCTTGAATGGTCAGACCGCTTACTGTCCAGTTGCCTGTAGGATCCCAAACATTCATTGAGTCAACCAAGTCTCCAATAACATTGAAAGGAGAAATAAAGGTCGCTCCACTAACTGTCCAAGAATCTAAGTTATATGGGCCAACATTTCCTCCACCTGGAAGAGTAGCGAAAACATATGCTTGTAAAGTATCAAATTCACATCCTGAAAAATCATTGAATACTGCGCCGTTATTGGTCACTGTATAATTCATTGATTCTGCTACAGATATTGGCGTACAGATCGTAGTTATATCCATGCAATTATCAAGGCTAATTATCTCTGCATTGGTAAACAGGTCATCACAAGGCGCTGCACAAGTTACATTTACGATTGCCGTATCTCTGCAAAATGTCGTTTGATCTTGGATGATTAAAGTATGCATTCCAACTTCTAATAATAGTTCTGTGTTACCAGAAATAGTTCCGGTGAAAAGCATTCCGTTGTCTTCAATTATGAAGTTGGACAACATTGCTGTATCAATTGCAACTCCAAAAGCATGTGTACTATCACAATCGGCGATTTCAACACTTTCCGATTCCACTGCAAAGAAGTCTGGGCAAGGGACCAAACAGGTCACCTCAAAGTTTAAGATATCCTGACAACCACTATTGTTTTCAAGAACTATAATTTGATGAAAACCTGTGTCTAAAGCCATCCCCATATCTGCATCAAATCCAAATGTTGATACTGGAGACATTGAAGATATAGTTGAAATAACTTGTAAAACATCTATTCCACCATATGAGGAAGAGAAATCTCCACCTTCAATAGTTTGCGCTGTCATATTTATTGTCCAGTTACTCGCTGGGTCCCAAACATTCATAGAATCAACTAAAACATTCAGATTGGAAAAACTTCCGATGTAAACTGTACCATCAACAGACCAACTCTGTAATAAGTAAGGACCGTTAGCACCGTTATCTGGAATTAGCGAATAATCATAAGCATACAGGCTATCCGTTGTACAACCGGCTACATAATTATTGAACGGTTGTCCATTATCAGTAACAGTATAATTTGCCAAATCTGAGGGAGCGATTCCGATGCAAGTTTCTATTATTGAATCACAATTTAGACCAACATCAAATGTTAATGCCCCATCGTAAATATTTAAAACTCCAATTACTTCTATGTTTGCTGAATCAACACAACCAGATACTAGATCTTCAATTGTAATTATATTTGAGCCCATGCCCAAAGTCAATTCCATTTGTCCTGGAACATATCCGTCGGCCACTCTGATTACTCTTGTTTCTGCATCTGGAATACTTTGTACAGAAAGATCAGAGTAAGTACCTCCAAGTTGACCACCTGTAATTGTGGTATTCGTTGCATCCAAAGTCCAGTTGCCTGCTGGGTCATATACATTCATCGAATCGACCAAACCATTAGCGTCTCCAAACTGGCCAATGAAAGTAGTTCCATTAACCGTCCAGAAGTTTAATAAATAAGGACCGCTAAATCCAGCATCTAATAAATCTGAGTAATCATATTGGCTAACCGTATCGAAAGAACAAGCCGTAATGGTATCTGTCCAAATCGTACCGTTATTTCTAATAACCATATTTGATAAGTCTGCAAAAGTTGCGTTTAAGCAAATGTTGACAGAGCCACCACAAGTATCTGCATTCAATTGATAGTATTGCTCTTTTCCTAAAGTAGAAAGTGGCGCAAATTCTTCAACCGTTATCATTACGGTTGCTGTGTCTGCACATCTGGCAACACCATCTGTGTTTGCAGCTATTAATTCGTATTCTGACGTTTCAAAAGGAAGCGCGGTATTATTCGGACAATCTGTGCAAGCAAGACTTGACATATCGCCACTTAATACTGTCCAGGTGATTTCGTCACTAGCAGGGCTAGTTAAAGTCACCGTTTCATCTTGACAAATAGTAGAAGGGCTTAAGCTAATCATTGGTTGATCCAAGACATTAAAAGTAAGCACATCACTTCCCACACAACCACTTGTTGTATTGGTCACATCGACTGTAATAAAATAAGTCCCTGCTGCATTCGTATTCAAAGTAAAATCTGTATTACCATCTGTTGGATCAGTAAATGATCCATCCGCAGAACTGTATTCAATCGTATATACAGGAGGGCTTGACCCACCGTCAATGATGATATTTCCATCTGACAATGCATAAGCTCCACTTGCATCAATACAAAGAGAATAATCCATTAATTCTACATCTGGCGTTCCTACACCATCGTTCATTAATTCTACATCTGTTTCAGAAACAATACAAGTGGTATCTGCATTCGCAACATCAATGGTATAAATCGCTGAACTTAGGCTTGAAAAGACATTGCTTGTAGCCCAAGTAGTCCCACCGTCAATGCTGTATATTAAAGGAGCGATTCCTCCAGAAGCATTGATCGTTATTTCACCATCATCATTAATGCATCCTGTTGGATTAGTCGCATCTACAGAAGCAATAGAAGGAGCATTGGGATTAGAAATAACTACTGAATTCAAAACATAAGAAACTTCGCAGGTTTGATCGTTGTTTCTAATAACAACATCATATAGTCCTGGCGTTAAATTATTAAAGGTATCATTGGCTTGCCAATTCATTCCATCGTCAATACTGTATTCTAATTGTAATCCACTATCGGTCGCATAAACAATGATAGCACCATCATCCAATCCACATACCGTAACATTGGACGACTTAACGGAATCAATTTGTGGCGCAACAGGATCTGTCACTACTACTGGATTCATATCATAAGCCACTTGACAAGTACCATCCGTATTTCTTACCAATACTGGATAACTCCCAGATGGTACATTAGAAAACAATGCAGAATTTTGCCAGCCATTGCCATTGGTAATGCTGTATTCCAAATCTGCCGATCCACTTGTATTAATTGTTATTGATGCATCACTCATTCCGCAATCTGAACTTGCTGCAACATCCACAGAAAGAACAGTTGGTTCTACTGGAGAAGTCAATTCTATAATTTGAGAATAGATTGCTGCACAGGTTGTATCCATATTCGCAATCATAATAGTATAAATACCCGCTCCCAAGTTTGAAAAGGAATTGGTAGCATAATAATTCATACCGTTATTCAAACTATACAAGGAAGGAGTTCCTGGCTCAACCGTTGTAATGGTAATCGTTCCATCTTGCACATTGCAATCTGAAATATTTGTTTGTTCTACTTGAGCAATAGCATTTGCTAATGGAGCTGCTAGAATTATTGGATTAATGTCATAAGCTACTTCACAAGATCCGCCATCATTGCGGATCATTATTGGGTATGTCCCCGAACCTAGACCAGAATAAGAACCACTGGTTTCCCAAGTGTTCCCACCATTGATACTGAATTCAGTTGTTCCTGTTCCTGCTGTAGCAGTAATATCTATTGTTCCATCATCTGTTTCACAATCACTTGGTCCAACTGAAGAAACATTGTCAATGCTAGGTGCATCAGGTCCTACTAAATCAAGAGGATTACTTGTATAGGCTACTTCGCAAGTTCCATTGGTATTTCTTACAAAAATTAAATATCTATTTTCTGGAAGGTCAGTAAACATACTATCTAATTGCCAATCGATGCCAGCATTGATACTATATTCCAAGTCTCCATTACCTGATGCAGATATTTGAATCCAAGCATCACTTGTATTGCAATCTGATGGTGCCATAGAAACAACATTGTTTATAACTGGAGATACCGGATCAACTAAAACAGCGTTCGGTCCAATTAAAAAACAAGAGGTATCACTATTGGCAACTGAAGGAGCGTAAACTCCACCGGGAAGGTTTTGGAAAACATTCGTTGGAAAAAAATTAGCTCCTCCATCAATGCTATACAACAATGGCGGCGTACCTCCGGAAGAAATTATGGTAATTTCTCCGTCCATCAAACCGCAATCAGATGGATCACTATACCCGATACTGTCAATGGTTGGTCCACCGATCGTATCTACTTTCTCTACATTTTCTAAGAACTCAATTTTAAAATTGTCAAATGCTAAGCCTACCTGTGTATTTAAACAAAATAGACAGAATAAGAATAGCGTAATCGAAGTTCCTCGAGCATGATATTTAGCGTAATTTGTGCTCATGTAATATGATTTTTTTTAGCGTCAATCTAGGTTTTATCCTTAAATAGTTTTTCCTGACAAAGCGGAGGCTTTCCAATTGTCAGTCAGAGTTAGCATCACATGAATTATTAAATTCAGTGACTGCATACGAAAACAACCAAAAATTATTTTGGGCTATTTCCGAAAGTTAAATTTGTTCGATTATGAGTATGGTAGGTTATGGTCAAGGGTTAGACCCTTTGTAAACACATTACGATAATTTCAAATTTTATACCAAAAGTGGATTCCTAAGTCTTTTTATGACTTTAATGGCGAGATAAAGTGTTAAGATGAGAATTTGCTGATTAGAATCGTAGCAGGGTAAAAAAACAAAGTTGAAAAATAAATCAATTGTGGTGCGTCAATTTTTTGTTGAATTGAAATTGATTTGTTGTTCCATAAATAAGTCATTGTCCTCACCACGTACTTCAATGGTAAGTATTGGTTCTTCCTCAGACCAGTTTATTTTAATAATTCCAAAGTTCTTTTCTTGTAATAATTTCCCTGAACGCCATCTGTTGGATTCCTCAGATTTTCCTTTATAGGTATGCGTCAATCCACTTGCCGTAATATCATACAGCGAGTAATCCAAGCCTTGCAAGTCCATTCTTGAAATCTCTGCGATATGTCGATCACCAGATAATATCACTGCATTCTTTACTTTTGTTTTGACCAATAAATCCAAAAAGCGTGTTCTGGCAAGGGGAAAGTTGGCCCATTTTTCAAAAAAATGCTCTTCAGAAATAACTTGTATCGAAGAGCCTATTAGATGCAATCTGGCATCACTGTTGGTCAATTCTTTTTCCAGCCATTCCCATTGAACATCGCCCAAAACATCTCCTGTCCTATTCGGAATATATCTTTGATTGGAGATGGTATCTGCGGTTAATGTATCTCTAAAATAGCGCGTGTCCAGTAATATTATTTTCACTTTGTTTTCTCCTTCTCCTAATAAAAAGGATTGATAATCGCCTTCTCTTTTTCGAACATCGGCGTCCAAAGGGACATCTAGAAATTCGAGCATTAAGTTTTTGCTCTCTATTTTTCTTGGATAATTTTTATCTCCATCATTCACTCCATAATCATGGTCATCCCATATTCCTATAACCGGGCTGATTGATTTCAAAATTTTATATCCGGGTGCATTTTTAACCTTTTCATATTTGGAAGCCATTAGAGCCATGTTTTCAGTATCTCCATATATATTGTCTCCCAACCAAACCCAAAGATCTGGGCGATTGCGGCAAATGTATTTCCACATGGATTGTTTTTTCTCCTGATTATTGCAGGATCCAAATGCGATGGTTTCAATAGAAGCTGTTTCATCCAAAGTTTTGGCTTCCAGATTGTCCAACGTTTTAGGCTGGCCAAAAGCAGAGATAGAGAAAAGGACTCCAAGTAAAAGATTGAATAATGCCTTCATAAGAATTGTTCTAGTTTTTAGAAAACCGAATGCCTTCATCTGATTTAACGACTTTAGCCATATTATCGTATTTGGGGTAGTAAATTCCCGCCTCCATTCTTATTTCATCGAGCAGCTCCATTAGGTCTAAACTAAAATCAAAGGACAATAATTTTGACTCAATCTGCCCTTTTCCGATGCAGTTCATTACTTCTTGGGCTTCATAATGGTATCCTTTGCTCGGATAGTCAAAGAAAACATCTTGAGGCTCTTCGCCATAGACGTGCAAAGTAAGACTAGTCGGCTCGTGCCATCTTGAATGGAATTTAATCGATCCTTTCTCACCATAAATAATTGCAACAGTATCCGTTTGGGCTGTAACAGATGAATCCAGTATGGCCATCTGGTTTTTATATTTTAAAAGAATAGAGCAAGCTTCGTCCACTTGTGTTTTTCCAATAGTTGCCATTGCTTTGATTTGATCTGGTTTTCCCAAAATCAATAGCGCTAAAAAGACTGGATAAATTCCTACGTCCAAAAGGGAACCTCCTCCGAGGTCTAAGTTAAACAATCTGCTTTTCGGATCCAGGTCTGCTTTAAAGCCAAAGTCTGCTTTTACTATTTTCACCTTCCCTATTTTGCCTTCCTCTATCCATTCCAGTGCTTTTTGGGTGGTTGGTAAAAACCGGGTCCAGAGCGCTTCCATCAAAAAGGTTTTTTGAAACTTCGCCAAACTGATCATCCGCTTGACTTGCTCAGAATTTATTGCCAAAGGTTTTTCACATAAAACGGGAATATTGTGTTCCAAACACATCAAGGTATTGTCACAATGGTAGACATGTGGAGTCGCTATATAAACTGCATCCAGTTCATTGTTTTTTACAATTTCTTCATAAGAACCGTAGCGGTGAGGTACGTTAAATCGTTCCCCAAATTCATTGGCCTTATCTATTGATCTGGATGCTACAGCAAACAACTGAGCATTTGGAAGGGCTTTTAAATCTTCTGCAAACTTTCCAGCGATTTTTCCCAATCCGAGTATTCCCCATTTAAACACTTTTGACATAACCTTTAATTTTGATTAAAGGTAAGTAAATTCTGCAGTCAAATTTTCAATTTGGATCTTAAATTCTCCCGGCTCTACTACCCAGACATTTTGTTGATTCACAAAAGCCAACTCCTCTGCCTTTATGATAAAGGAAATTTCTTTTGATTCATTGGCTTCTAAGAATATTTTTTCAAAAGCACGGAGCCGTTTATTGGACGGTGTAATACTGGCAAATAAATCACTGATGTAAAGCGGGATTATTTCATGCCCAGCTACTTCACCCGTGTTTGTTACTTTCACATTTATTTCAAATTCTTCTTGTTCAGAAATCTGAGTTTTGCTCAATTTCAAATCTGAGTATTCAAATTTTGTATAGGAAAGTCCAAAACCAAAATTGAAATGTGGATTATAAAGTGGAGGAACGCCTTGCAAGGGTAAGTTCTCTGTGTACTTGTAATCATAATTTTCAAGACTGTTGGGATGTCTTGGATAATTGATTGGAAGTTTCCCAGAAGGATTATAATCGCCAAAAATGACATCTGCAAAAGCATCTCCACCTTCATTCCCGGGAAGGAAGCTGAGTAGAATTGCGTTTATATTATTTTCGACTTTACTTATTACTCTGGGGCGGCCTTCAACTAAAACAAGGACAATCGGTTTGCCTGTTTCAATAAGTGCTTGGGCAAAGTCAAGTTGGGCAGCAGGTAATGTTAGATCATTTATGGAACCAAAAAACTCTGTATAGGAATCTTCTCCAAGGCAGAGAATGATCGCATCGGAATTTTTTGCTGCATCCAGTGTCTGTTCCAAATTTATGATTTCATCAAAACCACAGCCTTCTACAAATTTTATATTTTCAGAACCTATTTTATTTTGGATGGCATTTTTAATGGTATTTTTCTCCTTTGTAAATTCATCTGTTCGATCTCCTTGCCAAGTGTAGGACCAACCGCCATTCAGGCATTGCATACTATTCGCTGTGGGGCCGCATACCAACACTTTCGATTTCTTGGACAAGGGCAAAAAGTCCTTGTCGTTTTTCAAAAGAATAAGGGATTCCAAAGCTGCAGTTTTGCTTTTTGCCTGAAACTCTTTCCCTCCATATAAAGGATAACTATCTTTTCCATGACTTGTTTTTTCAAACAAACCCAAATCTATTTTCAATTGTAAAATCCTTTTAACAGAAAGGTCAATTCTTTCTTCCGAAATGGCTCCCTCTTCTACCAGTTCTGTTAAGTATTTTGAAAAGGAAAAATCCATTGGTACCATACTCATATCTATGCCTGCTTCTATCGCCATCCTTACTGCTTCCTTATGCGACGGTGCAACTCTATGACGATCATGCAAATACTTAATGTCTTCCCAATCGGTAACAGCTAAACCTTTAAAACCAAGTTCGTCTCTCAAAATAGTGGTGAGTATAAACTTATTGATATGAACTGGGATGCCATTTATTTCACCTGAATTAATCATCACTGTTGCGGCTCCGATATCTACTGCTCTTTGAAAAGGTGGGAGAAAATATTCTCTTAATTGTCTTTCTGAAATCCAAGCTGGAGTCCGGTCTTTACCAGACAAAGGGGTGCCGTAGCCCAAGAAATGCTTCATGCAGGCAGCTAATTTATCCTTTTGAGAAATGTCCTCTCCTTGCATTCCTTTGACCATTGCTTCTCCCATTTCTGTGCACAGGTGGACATCTTCTCCAAACGTTTCCCAAATTCTTGGCCACAATGGATTTCTACCTAAATCTAAAACTGGAGAAAAATTCCAAGGAATTCCTGCAGCTTTGGTTTCGTAAGCACATATCGCCGACAAGTCTTCTACTAAAGATTTGTTCCAGGTAGAAGCGAGTGCCAATTGCTGTGGATACAAAGTACTTCCTGTCATAAAATTTGCTCCATGTATAGAGTCTATACCATATAAGACAGGAATTTTCAAACCGTTTTTTTCTAATGCCGATTTTTGAATGCTGTCGATCAATTCATTCCATACGTCAAGAGAATGAGCAAAAGTTCCAACGTTCAGAATTGATCCTACTTTCCATGTTGAAATCGCTTCCTCCAATTTTTGATCATTGATTGTAATTGGAATGTCTACTTTGTAAGGTTCTCCATTGCAAACAACATCAATTGCCACTTGTGTCATTTGCCCTATTTTATCTGCTAAGGACATTCTCGAAATCAGGTCTTCTACTTTTGGCATTTTATCTTGGTTTTTTAGAATTGGAAAATTGAATTTTCACTTTTAAAATTTGTCTTTACAGGTTTTCAAAACTCGATTGGTGATAATGCTTTTTTATTAAAAAGAATTGCTAGTTTGTTGACTGGAGACAAAACAAAATAAGTATTCAAAAAAAGTTAGTATAGTTTTTCAACTTTGATTTTACCTATTTTCATTAAAGTATTACTTTTAAGCCTCAATGACGGATATAGACGCGATACGAATTAATTTTAATCCAGACCAACTGTTCCTCCTGAACATTTGTTTGGCCTTCTTAATGTTTGGAGTAGCATTGAATATTAAAGTTGATGACTTTGGCAGAATATTTAAAAAACCAAAGGCACCATTGGTTGGCTTGACTTCTCAACTTCTTCTTCTTCCAATACTTACCGTAGCCTTGGTTTATGCTTTCAACCCTCCAACAAGTATTGCATTAGGTATGTTGATCGTTGGGGTTTGCCCCGGAGGAAATGTTTCCAATTTCATGGTTCACCTTTCGAAAGGGAATACTGCTCTATCTGTTCTAATGACTTCTATTGTCACCCTTGGCGCCGTTGTCATTACACCGTTTTATTTTACTTTTCTTACGAACTTTATCCCTGGTACAGAGGCTTACGTTGATTTGATCTATGTCGAACCTGGGCAGATGATTCAAACTATTATTACTTTAATAATTATCCCATTGGTTTTCGGAATGTTTTTGAATGCTAAGTTTCCCAAATTCACTTTGCGTATTGAGAAAACAGTCCGTATTTTATCTATTGTAATTTTCGGTTCATTTGTAGTTTTCGCGGTAATCGGTAATTACGAAAACATAGTCAGTCATATCGGTAAAGTTTTTTCTATCGTCATAGTTTACAACGGCCTGGCCTACATGATGGGATTTTATTTTGCCAAACTAAATGGACTTGACTTTAAAGAATGTAAAGCAATAAGTATTGAAACAGGAATCCAAAATTCAGGGCTGGCATTGATCCTAATCTTCAACTTTTTTGATGGTCTTGGAGGAATGGCTATGATTGCCGCTTGGTGGGGAATCTGGCATTTGCTTACTGGTTTTGCATTGGCTATGTTCTGGGGAAACAAGAAAGAACCTATCCAATAAAACCCTATCCATTTCAAACCGTTCAAACAATCCACTTACTCTTTGATCCAATTAATTTTTTGAGGAATGAGATGCTTTCATCTCTTCAATGTCCAAAATCAAGTCATTTATTTCTTAGGTCGTTCCCTTTTATTGCCTTTAAAATTAAGTGTTGTTACTTGTAAAAAGATACCTAAGTTAATAACTAGGCCAGTAGAATCTATTCTTATTGATAAAGAAAAAGGAGTTCTAGACTTATGTTTTGAAAAAGTAAGGTCAAAAAGGCACTGTTTCTATTTTAGAAAATTGATATAAATTTCATTTTTTATAGTAAAAATCGCCTTGATTATCAAGCTTTTACCTAAAAACACGTCTATCCGCATTATTTTGAGTGACTTTTGCACTTCTATAGCGTAATAATATATAGGAATATTAACAATTTACTGAGTTAGAAACAATTACATATTGAACATAAAACCCTCTAAGCTTTTATTATTTACGTTTTATAGCAAAATAATGTTAATTTTGCGCAACAAAGGCAAAAGGCCTAATTCTCATCTACATATCCTCGGTTTAAAGATTCACACCCCAATAAGCTATTCACAGACAAATACTTTAAGTCATTTAACCATTCATTAATATATAAATTGACAAACTATGGCAATTAATCTTTTAGAAATGCTTCAAAACCAAATGGGCGGAGAAGTCATGAAACAAGCAAGTTCTTTCTTAGGAGAGAGTGAAGGCAATACTACCAAAGCAATGGGTGCTGCTATTCCTACAATTTTGGGATCTGTAATCAACCAAGGTTCTACAGAAAGTGGAGCAAGCGGAATTCTCGACATGATCAAAGGTGGAGGATTTGACGGTGGAATGTTAGACAATATGAGCGGCCTTATGGGCGGCGGAGACGCAACTACTGGCTTGATGAATTCAGGTGGTGGTATACTAAAAAGCCTTATGGGCAACAAATTAGGTTCAATGGTAGGAACCATTTCTTCATTGAGTGGAATCAGCAAAGGTTCTTCAAACTCATTGTTGAGTATGGCTGCTCCTATGATCATGAGCATGATTGGAAAACAAGTAATGAGCAAAGGGCTTAATGCTTCTGGTTTGATGAGTTTCCTAGGAAGCCAAAAAAGCCACGTAGATGCTGCATTGCCTTCAGGTATCAGCAACCTTATGGGAAGTTTACCTGGTGCAAGTGCTGGATTAAGCGCAGTAAAAAACACTGGAAGTAAAGTAATGGGAGCTGCTACTGGAGCTGCTAATACTGCAGGTTCTGCTGTAACGGAGACTGCTGCTGCTGGTGGTGGATTATTGAAAAAAATCTTACCTATCGCATTAATCGGTTTATTAGCTGCTGGTGCTTTTTGGTTCTTTACAGGAAAATCAGTTACTGATGCTGCTGGCGATGTTGCTGGAAGTGTAGGAGATGTTGCTGGTAATGTAGTAGATGCTACTAAAGGTGCTGCAGGTGCTGCTGTTGATGCTGCTGGAAATGTAGTTGACGCTGCTGGAGATGCTGCAGGTGGAGCTGTTGATGCTGCTGGAAACGCAGTAGGTGCTGCTGGAAATGCTGTTGCTGGTGCTGCCGGTGCTGCTTTTGATGCTGCTGGTGGATTGGCTTCTGGTGCAATCGATGCTGGTAAAAAAGCATTATCAGGAGTTACTTTTGCTGCTGGTTCTGTTGGTGAGAAGTTTTCTAACTTCTTAGCAAGTGGTGCTAAAAGTGATGAAGCTTTTGCATTCAACAACCTTACTTTCGCTACAGGTTCTGCGAACATAGGTGCTGCATCTATGGACGAGATCAAAAACTTAGGTAAAGTATTAACTGCTTATCCTGCAATCAACATTGAAATAGCTGGTCATACTGACAACACTGGTAATGCTGCTAAGAATATGGAATTGTCTCAAGCAAGAGCGGAAGCAGTAGCTAAAGCACTTATGGGTATGGGCGTTGACGCAAAAAGAATTACTTCAAAAGGATACGGCGATGCTAAACCAGTTGCATCAAATGATACTGCTGAAGGTAAGAAAGCGAACAGAAGAATCGACGTTAGAATCGCTAGATAATAACTGT